>NZ_JBHYKM010000063.1:40100-44114 GCF_042741435.1 Streptomyces sp. NPDC058955
CACACCATCAAAACTCCCCTTCCACACCCCCCCCCCCCCGGCCTCCCCGGTGGGCGCCCGGTACCCCTGCCGCCCGCCCCCCACACGCGCGTGCGCGCTCACACCGCGTCGGCGAGGACCAGGGAGTGGATGCGGTCCGGGGCGCCGGGGCGGGCGTAGTACCAGCCCTGCGCGGTGTCGCAGCCGAGTTCGCGGAGGCGTTCGGCCTGGGCCGCGGTCTCGACGCCCTCGACGGTGACGGCGAGTTCGAGGCTGTGGGCCAGCGAGACGATGCCTTCGACGATCTTCAGGTCGACGGGGTCCACCGGGTGCTGCTGCATGCCGCGGGTGAAGGAGCGGTCGAGCTTGAGGACGCTGACCGGGAGGCGGCGCAGGTTGGCCAGGTTGGAGTAGCCGGTACCGAAGTCGTCGAGGGCGATGTCGACGCCCATCTCGGCGAGTTGGCGCAGCGGTTTGAGCAGGTCCTCGTCGGCGCCGATCAGCGCGGACTCGGTGACCTCCAGGCAGAGCGCGCCCGGCGCGAGCCCGGCGCGTTCCAGGACGTCGACGGTGTCGGCGACCAGCCGCGGGTGGTGGAGCTGGGTCGGGGACAGGTTGACGTTGATCCGCAGCGGGGCGCCGGTGCCGGGATTGTCGAGCTGCCAGGAGCGGGCCTGCCGGACGGCCTCCTGGAGGACCCAGCGGCCCAGCGGCACGATGAGCCCGGTGTCCTCGGCGAGCGGGATGAAGCGGTCCGGGCCGAGGACGCCGTGCTGGGGGTGGCTCCAGCGGACGAGGGCCTCGGCGCCGTGGACGCTGCCGTCGTCGAGGTGGACGAGCGGCTGGTACTCGATGAAGAACTCGCCGCGCTCCAGGGCGGTCGGCAGGGCGGTGGTGAGGCCGTGCCGGGTGATGGCGCGGGCGTCGGCCTCGGGGTCGGCCAGCTCGAAGCGGTTGCCGCCCGCGGACTTGGCCCGGTACATGGTGATGTCGGCGCTGCGCAGCACCTCGGCGGCGGTCCGCTCGCCGGCCGGTCCCTCGACGACGCCGAGGCTGCCGCGCACGGTGAGTTCGCGGCCGTCGACGCCGACCGGGGTGGCGAGGGCGGCGAGGATGCGGTCGGCGAGCGCGGTGGCGTCCCGCGCGCCGCCGGCGGCGGGGCCGGTGGTGAGGGCGACGAACTCGTCGCCGCCGAGCCGGGCGACCATCTCGCCGGGGCCGGTGGCGCACGCCTGGAGCCGGTCGGCGACCTCGACGAGCAGCCGGTCGCCGACGGAGTGGCCGAGGCTGTCGTTGATGGCCTTGAAGCCGTCCAGGTCCAGGTAGCAGAGGCCGAAGCGGCTCTCCTCGCCGGCCGCGCCGGGGGCCAGCGCCTTCTCCAGGCGCTCGAAGAAGAGCGTCCGGTTGGGCAGTCCGGTGAGGGCGTCGTGGGTGGCCTCGTACCGCAGGCGCAGGTGGAGCAGGCGGCGTTCGGTGATGTCCTCCATCAGCGCCAGCTGGTACTGGGGCAGGCCCTGGGCGTCGCGGAGCAGCGAGACGGTGAGGTTGGTCCACAGGACCGTGCCGTCGCTGCGGTAGTAAGGCTTCTCCACCCGGTACTGCTCGCGCTCGCCGCGCACCAGTTCCTCGTAGAGCCGCCAGACGTGCGGCCCGTCCTCGGGGTGCACCCACTCGCTGACGTTGCGGCTGCGGACCTGTGCCTCGACGCCGCCGAACATGCGGGTCATGGTGTCGTTGATCTCGACGATCCGCCCGTCGAGGTCGGCGATGCCGATGCCGATGGCGGCCCCGTCGAAGACGGCCCGGAAGCGGCTCTCGGTGGCGTGCAGGGCGATCTCGGCGGCGCTGCGGGCGGAGAGCGCGGAGCGGGCGATGGCCTCCTGCTCGGCGCGGGTCCGCTCGCGCAGGGCCTGGGCGTAGCCGGTGGCCATGGCGTGCTGGAGGCGGGCGCAGCGGGCCCGCAGCTCCTCGGCGGTGAGCTCGGGGTCCGTACCGCAGTAGAGCACCAGGTAGGAGTCGACGACGCCGAGGCTGCGGCCGAGCGCGTCCGGGTCGGTGCAGTGGGCGTCGACCAGGCCGGCGCCGGCCCGCTGGGCGGGGGCGGTGTCGAAGGGCCGGGCGAGCAGCGCGTCGCACAGCAGGCGGGCGAGCGGGAGGAGGTGGCCCTCGAACTCGGTGCGGGTGAGGGAGGTGGCGGTCACCGGGAAGATGGCCCGGCCCCAGATGGTGACGAACCGCCTGAGTCTGTCCTCCGGGCCGTCGGCTTCCGCGGTGTTGCCGGACGGCTGCGACGGCACCTTCACGCCTTGCGCCCCACACCTGCGAACCCGGAGAAGGCGTACGGATCCTCCTCTTCGGCCGGGGAGTCCGGCCGCCAGAGGGGCATCGCGACGAGCCCGGGATCGACGAGCTCGGTGCCCTCGAAGAAGCGGGCGATCTCCTCCCGGGAGCGCATCACCAGCGGGCTGCGGGTGGTGCGGTACACCTCGACGGTGCCGCCGGCGCGTTCCTCGTCCACCGGGATGCCCTCGTACGAGGCGTGGGTGACGACCAGGAGGCTGCCGGGGGCGAGCGCGTCGAGGAGTTCGGCGACGGCGTCCTCCGGGTGGTCGTCGTCCTCCAGGAAGTGCAGGACGGCGACGAGCAGCAGGGCGACCGGCCGGTCGAGGTCGAGCAGGGCGGCGACCTCGGGGCTGCGCAGGATGTCGGCCGGCTTGCGGAGGTCGGCGGGGACGACGGCGACTCCGTCGACGCCCTCCAGGACGGCCCGGCTGTGGGCGACGGCCACCGGGTCGTGGTCGACGTAGACGACCCGGGCGGCGGGGTCGGCGGCCCGGGCGACCTCGTGCACGTTGCCGAAGGTCGGTATGCCGGAGCCGATGTCGAGGAACTGGGTGACGTCGTTGTCGACGGCGAAGCGGACGGCGCGGCGCATGAACGCCCGGTTCGCCTGCATGATCTTGGGGAGGCCCGGCATGAACTCCATGGCCTTGCGGGCAGCTTCCCGGTCCACTTCGAAATTGTGCGAGCCGCCCAGATAGAAGTCGTACATACGGGACACGCTCGGCACCGAAATGTCGATACCCGGCGGAGCCCAGGCGGGACGCTCCATCAATGTCTCCAACAAGTCGCCATGGGGGATGCGGCCCGGTGTTCGCGGCCGTGTTCGAGGTGAGGCTACTGATCGCCCGCCGAGAGAGCGAGTGGAAACGGAAATTAGCGGTCCGTTCTTGGTCACACGCCTTTGGCACGTGCGCGCGGAACGAAGAGTTCACGCCTTCAGGTCGTGCACATTCACGTGCATCTGATCGTGCGTCGGGCCTTCGACCGCCCGCGTCACGGCAGTTGCGCGGCCTCCGCGCCGCCCGTACCTCGGCGGTCGGCCCGGCGGGCGCCGACCGGCGGACCGCAATCCGCCGAAGGACCGGCGGACCGGCAGGGCGACAACCGGACAGTTCTTCCGAACGGTCCCCGTCCTGACCCCCGTCGGCCATTTTCTCCCCCGCTCCGCACCGGAAACGTCAAATCGCGCAACGTGAGAACCCCACCATCCGGGGAATCCGGCCGCATTCGGGCCCTGGTTCGGCGTCCATGTGTTCAAGCTCTTCGGCGTGTCTCTGTACGGATCACCCCTCACGCGGTCGCTGGCGGCCGCCGCACTGGTGTGGCTGCTCGCCGCGCCCGCGCCGGCGGCCGCCGACTCCTGCGCCTACGCCACGGCCGGGCCGGACGGCTCGCACACCTCCGTGGCGGTCATCGGCCCGGGCGCGTGCTCGCCGTCCCCGCAACCCGTCCCGCCGGTCCCGACGAAACCCCCCGGCGTACACCCCGCGCCGAAGCCGCCGACGAAACCTCCCGGCGTGCGCCCCGTACCGAAGCCGCCCACGAAGCCGCCCGTCGTCCACCCCGTCCCGAAGCCGCCGCCGGCGCCCGCCCCCGCGCGGCCGCCCGCCGCCACCCCGGCACCGCGGCCGGCCCCGACCCCGTCCCCGGCCCCGCCCCCCCCACAACACCCCCACCCCCCCCCCCCCCCCC
>NZ_JBHYKM010000064.1:0-9435 GCF_042741435.1 Streptomyces sp. NPDC058955
CTCGGGTGCTCCGGCCGCGGGAGCCACCACATGCGCCGGGGCGGCCCGGTTCCCGCTCCGCGGGATTTCCGGTGCGTTGTACCGTCCACCCACCTGCCCCGTGCATGACAGATGCGATCGCGAATGTCTTCCCAGCAGGTCAAACCACCTCGTACGGGGAAGAAGCAGCGTTCACCCGCCCCGGACCACCCGTCAGTCACCCCTGGTGCCAGGCGGTTCGGAGATTCCCGCCCCCAGCGCACGCCGCAGGTGAGCATCCGTGCTCGTCTCTCCGGCGTGCGTGGAAATCCATGAGGAGAGTCCGTGTCACTCCTGTCGCGCAGAACACCGCGCAACCGGCGAGCCGCTCTTGCCGGCCTGCTCACCACCGCCCTCGCCGCGCTCAGCCTTCCCCTCGCCTCGACCGCCACGGCCGACCCCGCCGCCGCTCCGATCGCCGAATCCGCCACGGGCACCTACCTGGTCACCCTCGCCGACGAGCCCCTGGTCACCTACGACGGTGGGGTGGGCGACCTCCCCGCCACGAAGCCCGCCGAGGGCGGCAAGCTCGATGTCGCATCGGCCGCCGCCAAGCGGTACCGCACCCACCTGACGGACCAGCAGAACCGCGTCGCCAAGAAAGTCGGCGCCACCGTCCGGCAGCACTACGCGGTCACCACCAACACCTTCAGCGCCCGGCTCGACGCCCGCCAACTGGTGCGCCTCGCCCGCACGGGGAGCGTCGTGCACATCGCCCCCGACCGCTTCCACCATGCCACCGACGACCGGAACTCCACCGACTTCCTCGGACTCTCCGGCCGCAAGGGACTGTGGAAGGCCCTCGGCGGAACCGCCGAAGCCGGCAAGGGCATCGTCATCGGCGACATCGACACGGGCATCTGGCCCGAGAACCCCTCCTTCGAAGCCTCGGCCCTGAGCTCCCGCAAACCCGGCCCGAAGGACCGCCACCGCCCCTACCGCGTGGGCACGACCACCGTGATGCACAAGGCGGACGGCGCCACCTTCAAGGGCACCTGCCAGACCGGCGACAGCTTCACCGCCGCGGCCTGCAACGAGAAGGTCATCAGCGCCCGCTACTTCGGCAAGGCATGGTTCGACGCCGTTCCGGAGTCCAACCGGGCCGGATACGTCTCCCCGCGCGACAGCCAGGGCCACGGCACCCACACGGCGGCCACCGCGGCCGGCAACGCCGACGTCCGCGCCACGGCCGGCGGCGAGGACCTCGGCACCGTCTCCGGCGTGGCTCCCGCAGCCACCATCGCCGTCTACAAGGCCCTCTGGCAGAGCAAGGACGGCCAGGCGGACGGCGGTCTGACCAGCGACCTCGTCGCCGCCATCGACCAGGCCGTCGCCGACGGCGTGGACGTCATCAACTACTCACTCGGCGCCGCGTTCGAGAGCGCGTACAACGACCCGGCGCAGGTCGCGCTCCGCAACGCCGCCGCGGCCGGAGTCTTCGTCGCCACCGCCGCGGGCAACTCCGGCCCAGGCGCGTCCAGCCTCTCCAACACCGCGCCCTGGACCACCACGGTCGCCGCCGGCACCGTCAAGTCGCACACCGGCACGGTGACCCTCGGCAACGGCTCCAGTTACACCGGCATCAGCACCACCGTGCACCGGCAGGTCGGCCCCGCCCCGCTCGTCCTGGGCTCTGCGGTCCGGGTCCCCGACACCGTGGACGTCTACGCGGACTACTGCATGCCGAACTCCCTCGACCCGGCCCGCACGTCCGGGAAGATCGTCGTCTGCGAACGGGGCGTCAACGGCCGCTCCGACAAGTCCGCCGAGGTCAAGCGGGCCGGCGGCCTCGGCCTCGTCCTGGTGAACCCCGGCGACGAGAGCACGGACGGCGACCTGCACAGCGTGCCGGCCGTCCACCTCGACCACGCGGACGCGGCCCCCGTGCGCAGCTACGCCGCCACGGGCGGAGCCACCGCGACCCTCACCGAGGGAGGCGCCTCGGACGTCTACCCGCAGGTGGCCGGCTTCTCCTCGCGCGGCCCCTCGCTCGTCGGCAACGGCGACCTGCTCAAGCCCGACATCACCGCGCCCGGGGTCACGATCCTCGCGGCCGTGTCCCCGGACGGCAACCACGGCCGCGACTTCGACTACTACTCCGGCACCTCCATGGCGACCCCGCACATCAGCGGCCTGGCGGCGCTCTACCTCTCGGAGCACCCCACCTGGTCCCCGATGAGCATCAAGTCGGCCATGATGACCACCGCCACGCCGACGAAGACCGCGGACGGCAGGAACAGCGTCGACGCCTTCGCGCAGGGCGCCGGCGAGGTGGACGCACGGGCCATGCTGCGGCCCGGGCTCGTCTACGACTCGGGGGAGAGGGACTGGCTCGCCTACCTCGAAGGCTCCGGCGTGGACACCGGAAGCGGCGTCAAGGCCATCGACCCGAGTGACCTCAACTACCCGTCCATAGCCATCGGCGACCTGTTCGGCAGGCAGACCGTCACCCGCACCGTCACCGCGACCACGGCCGGCACCTACCGCGCCCGGGTGGACCTCCCCGGCATCAAGGCCACTGTGAGCCCGTCCGTACTGCACTTCAGCCACCCCGGCCAGAAGCGCACCTTCACCCTCACCCTGGACGTGACCACCGCGCCCGCCGGACGCGTCGACACCGGGGCCCTCACCTGGACCTCCGGCCGCACCACCGTCCGCAGCCCGATCGTCGTCACCCCGCAGATCGTCCGCGCCCCCGCCGAGGTCAAGGGCTCCGGCTCCAGCGGCTCGACCGAGTTCTCGGTCACCCCGGCCACCAGCACCCTGACGGCCACCGCCTACGGACCGGTCACCTCGCCGGTCACCAAGGGCACCCTGTCCCAGATGCAGGAGGTCTCCTACGACGCCGAGATCCCGTCCGGGGCCAAGGCGTCGCAGATCACGGTCCGCTTCGACGCGGCGGCGGACACGATCACGGGCGTCCTGTGGGGCAGCAAGGTCGACGGGGTCCTCCAGGACGTCCAGATCGCCGTCCCCGACAGCGACGGAACGGTCACCATCACCGTGCCGCATCCCGCGGCCGACGCCCTCTTCGTGTCCCTGGTCGCCATGGGGGCCGACGGGGAGACCGTCACCCCGTACACCTACCAGGCGAACCATGTCACCGCGGACAGCCCCGTCACCGGCGAAGTCACGGTCATGCCCGACCGGGTCCGCGTCACCCCCGGCGTGCCGACCGACCTGACCGCCGCCTGGTCCGGCGTCCCGGCGAACGCCCGGTCCGGCGCCTGGATCGAGTACGGCAACGGGGCAGGCTCCTTCCTGACCCTCAACTGAATCCCGACACCCACCGGCGGGGGCGGCACGCACACACGTGCCGCCCCCGCACACGCGCTCCGCACATGCCGGCTACCAAGAACCGATCACCTTCGAGGACCCGGTACCGCCGGCCGCGCTGCGAGCCTCTGGATCGTTCCACCCGCCGCAGAGCTACCGGTACTTGACCGATGAAGACCTCCGGAAGGTCGCTGAGGCCGCACCGGCGTCCGCGGCTGCCCTTCAGGGATCGCCGAACGATCCGACGCCCGCCCAGGCTCCCATGTCCAGGACCGAGGGCGAGCTCGGGATTGCCTGATACGAGCGGCTGTTCGAGCGGTCGGCCCTTGAAGGAGCGGTCGATGACGGCTTCCCGCTGAGGGGGCAGGGGAAGCTCGGGCCATGCTTCCTAGGATCTCCTCGACCAGCGCCAGAGCGGTCTCCGGGGGGGGGGAGGAAGGTGAATCGGGCGACGGTTTCGCCCTCCCAGCCGGTCGGCGCGGCGAAGGCGGTCTGGCCGGCGAGGAGGCGGGCGGACCATTCCGCGTAGTCCTCGGCGGTCCAGCCACTCCGGCGGAACGTCACGGCGGAAAGTTCGGGTTCGTGGACGAGTTCGAGGTAGGGGGCCGTGCGGATGAGTGCGGCGGTGGTGCGGGCCTTCTCCATGGCCTCGCTGTAGGCGCGGGTGCCGTGGACGGCGAGGGAGAACCACAGGCGCAGGCCGCGGGCGCGGCGGCTGAGGTGGTGGGCGTAGTCGCTCGGGTTCCACTGGGTGTCGTCGTCCGTGTGAAGGGCGTCGAGGCAGGAGGCGTTCTGGGTGTGGGCCGCCCTGGCCGGGCGAGGGTCGCGGTAGAGGAGGGCGGCGCAGTAGAAGGGGGCGGACAGCCACTTGTGGGGGTGAAGAAACCAGGTAGTCGGCATGCTCGATGCCCCGGTAGCGGTCCCGGACGCTCGGGGCGAGGAGGCCGGCGCCGCCGTACGCGCCGTCCACGTGGAACCAGAGGCCGAACTCCCGGGCTACGGTGGCGATTCCGGAGAGGTCGTCGATGATTCCGGCGTTGGTGGTGCCAGCGGTGGCCGCGACTGCGATGACGCCGGAGGGGTCGCGTCGGCGAGGAGCGCCGCGCGCAGTGCGGGACCGGTCAGGCGGTGATCAGTGGTCGGCATTGTGAACGGCTCGATGCCGATGATGCGCAGGGCGTTGCCGATGGAGGAGTGGGCCTGGTCGGAGACGGCGAACCTGACGCGGTCGTACGGGGCGAGGACCCGGCGGCGCCGGGTCGTGTCGCGCGCGGTCACCAGGGCGGAGATGTTCCCGGCCGAACCGCCGGAGACGAAGCAGTCGCCCGCGGCGGCCGGCATGTCGGCGAGGTCCGCGAGCAGGCGCAGCACCTGGTTCTCGGCGGCGAGGGGGCCGGAGGCGAGGAGCCATGAGGCGCCCTGGATCGACGAGCACGAGACGAGCGCGTCGAAGAGGATGGCGGCCTGCGTGGTCCGGCACGGTAGTACCGCCGCACAGCGTGACGCCAGGGGCACTTCCACCGGCGGGGCCCACGACGCCACGCGGCCCGCCCGCCCTCCGGTAAGCATCCTTCTCGGCAGTGGGCGGGCGCCCAGACTGCGGCGACAGTCGATACCGACCGACCGCAGCCGATCCGTCCTGCACCGCCCCCCTGCCGGGGCACCCCGAGGCTGCGTGGCCTGGAGCGGTGTGACGACTCAGACCTTCTCGGCGGTCACGCGGGGATGCGCGGCGGTGAGCATGGTGATGTCCTCGACGTCGGACGTCAGGATCGTGCCGCGTCCCGGCTGGGCGAGGGCGGCGGCGCAGAGCATGGCATCGATGGCGTACTTGTGGCCGTGGAGTCCGGCCGCGCGCAGCAGAATGGCGGCGGTCTGGGCGAGGGCCTGGGTGACCGGCTCGACCCGCAGGCGGGACAGAGTCCACTTCAGCGCAGCGTCATTGATCCGGGGATGGATCACCTCGACGAGGACCGCGGCAGAGGTGATCACCGGAAGGTCGGCCTCACGAGCGGCGGTGAGCCACTCATGGACCTCGCGGTCGCGTTGCACGGCCCTGGCCAGGCCCTCGCTGTCCAGGATGAGGGCGCCGCTCACGCGGCTGCCCCGGCGTCGGACGAGGTGCCGCCTGTGAGCTTGGCTCGTTTGGCTGCCACGGCTTCCGGGTCGGCGGGGCCATGGGTCTTGTCGAAATCGGCGATCAGCTCGTCCAGGTTGTCCCGCTCGATCTGCCGCTGCGCCGCCTTCTCCAGATACGCGGACACGCCTCGCTTGCCCACTCGCTCACGGATCGCTTGCAGGGTGCCGGCGGTCAGGGAGACGGAGATCCCGCTGGTGGGGCCGTCGCCGGGTGGGAAGTCGGTGTCGTCGTCAGCCATGACACGAGTGTGGCATTTCAAATGCTATACGGCGAGATCCTCGTCCCATGGCGGCCAGGGCCGCCCTCCGCTGACGCTCATTCTGATGGGGCGTCAGTCGATTGCCGGGAAGGGCCGGGCCGCGGCGCGCACCGATGGACAGACGCGCTGCGGCGAAAGCGACGGAGCACGGCGAGCGAGGCTCGTCGGCTCCGTTTTGCCCTGGTGTGCTCGATGAGGAAGCGTTGCCGACCATTGCCTGAGAAGGCAGTGCCTATCGCCTCGACGCGCGGCTAATATCCAGCTCTCAGGTACCGGCATGCGTCCGGCCTCTGGCCTGCGGCACGTCTGAGGGAGATCGGAAGCCCGGTGAGCAGTGCTCGTTCTGGTGGGCGGGTGCTGGCTGCCCACCCCGGTGACCCCAAGCGCGTCGGCCCCTACCGGATCATCGGACGCCTCGGCTCAGGGGGCATGGGCACGGTGTACGCCGGCCTCGACGCCGCCGGTCTGCGGGTCGCGGTCAAGGTCGTCCACCCTGCGCAGGCGGACGACGCGGAGTTCCGGGCGCGCTTCCGCCGAGAAGTCCAGCTCTCCGCCCGCGTCCAGGGCCCCTGCCTCATACCCCTGATCGCGGCTGACGCCGAAGCGCCGTCACCGTGGCTGGCCACTGCCTATGCCCCAGGGCTCACCCTCGATCGGTACATCGCCGCGCACGGGCCGCTGGCCGGTGGAACCCTCTACGCCTTTGCTACGGGCACAGCCCAGGCCCTCGCGGCCATTCACGCCGCGGGTGTCGTCCACAGGGACGTCAAGCCGCAGAACGTCATCCTGACCCCGGCCGGTCCCCGTGTCCTGGACTTCGGCATCGCTCATGCCGCCGACGGCACATCCGTGACGCGCACCGGCATTCTGACCGGCACCCCAGGATGGATCAGCCCCGAGCACTACCGCACCGGTACGACGGGTCCCGAGGGTGACATGTTCGTCTGGGGCGCCCTCGTAGCCTTCGCGGCCACCGGTCGCGCGCCCTTCGGTGGGGGAGCCCCCGACGCGGTCGCCTACCGGGTCATGTCCGAGGATCCTGATCTGTGTGGCCTTCCTGGCGAACTCCACGCCATCGTGCGCAGCGCTCTCGCCAAGGAGCCGCGGGACCGGGCCACCGCGTGGGACGCTGCCGAGACATGTGCCGTCCTCCTCGCAGCACAGGCCACACAGGTCGCGCCGACGGGTGCGGAGCCGACACTGGTGGGCGATCTCGTCGCTGCCCAGTGGGACGTCTCCACTCTGGACGACCCTAACTGGAGACGTCCTGCCCGTTCCAGCAGACGACTCGTCGGTATGGCGGCGGTGGTGGGCACTGTCATAGGTGGCCTGGCGGGTGGAGCGCTGGCCCTGCAGCCCGACAAGACGGGGACGACTTCGACGAGTTCCCGTCCACCCGCCAGCGCATCCCCCAGCAAGACTGCCACCATGCCGGCTTCCGCTTCACCCGCAGCAAGCTCCCAGGCTGTGGTGGAAGCCGCGTCATCCCCTACTCCTGCGAACGCGGATGAGGCGACGATCGCCACGTGGCGTGCGGCTCGTCGAGCCAAGGGGGAGGCGGAGATCGAGACCGAGGCCGCACTCGGGCACGACCTCAGCTACGGCATGGGCGAGGAGTACAACTACAGCGGTCAGTACGACGTAGGCCACGCCCCGGCCCGGAGAGAGCTCTACATAGCCATCAGCGGTCCGGCCATGGAGTCACGCGTCGTGCAGGGAGTGGCCAAGAACGCCTGCCTCACCTTGCGCATGATGGCGGGCATCTACAAGTCCCTTCCGTACGACGAGTACGTCCTGGTCGACAACACCACTCCCTCGACGCCGGCGATTGTGTGGGAGGACGACTTCCGCGCCAACACCGGCTGCATCACACAGACCATCGACCGCACCGCCGCCGACCCCGGGCAGGCCCCGAGCTGGCACCCCACTGAACAAGGGCTGGCCGCGGCCCAGATCCCCAGCGTCGACAAGCGTGAAATCAGGGTGGCCACCGAGGCGGTCCATCAGCTCTTTGTCGACTGGAACGCCAACTCCCGGCTGTTCGAGGACCCCCGCTACATCAGCGACGAGAACACCAGCATCGGCTTCGCTCCGCACGAAGGCGTGATGTACGTGTGGGCCACGAAGCCCGAGTGGGACCAGAGCACACGAGAGGAATGGGCAGAGGCCGCCGCCGGCGTGGCCTGCCGGACGGTTCTCGCGGAATCCCGCGCGGGGCAGGGATGGGGCTACGCGCAGTACGCCGTGGCAGTCCTCGACGGTGCTGGAGGTACCGAGTTCCTTCGCTGGCACGCGGCCGGCAGCTGCACGAGCTGACCTCCCCTCGGCCTTCTATGGTTGCGTCCGGTCGAGGTCAGCCGAACGCAGGACCTTGGGCCTGCCAGCGCCCAGCGAGTGCACCCCGCTGGGCTGACATTGAGGTTTGGTGAGGTTCCAACTGGGGCCTTACACGCCTTTGGCGTGCCGCGCAGCTTCGCTGCCGAGTGCTGAGAAGGCACTCGGTGGATGGGGGCGGGGCGGCGCTGACCTGCACGGACGTACTCGATCGCCAGCCACTCTCGAAAACTCCGGACGTTTTCGGGAAGTCCTCGCTCGTCCAGATTTTACCAATGGGTGAAGTCGTAGACGCCTGAGGGAGCATAAGGGTCTTGGGCTGGGGAGCGGTTGCAGTCGAGCTCGTCGGGGACGAGCGAGGGCAGGGCGGCCACTCGGATCGCTGCCGGGAGCCTTGGGAGTTGCCGCCCGTCCCGCCCTGCACGGTCCGGCCGAGCAGTTCGTATCCGCCCGGCTCGCAAGGGTCGTCGGGGCTGAGGGAGCGCGGTGTGCACGAAGGGCCTCACCATCGGGCGGTTCGAGTGCTCGGGCAGCTCCGGCGGGGATGGGGGGAGCCGGTCGATGAGGCCGGTGACGGTCTTGCGCTTGATCGCGAAGTGCTCGAGGTGTGTCTCGGCCTCACCCGGCCAGACCGGCGCCACGTGCAGTGCGTGGCGATTCTGGAGCCGGTGAAGTAAGGGCTCCGGCCTGCCGTTTGGGGGCTTCCTACTTGCGTGGGGGTAGTGGGAAGAAGCCGCTGGTTCGGGCGGCGTAGGCCGTGTAGCCGGGGCGGTGGGACATGTGCTTTTCCAGGAGGCGTTTGCCGCTGCCCACGGTGAGGAGCAGGGTCATGAGGACCGGGGAGACGAGGACGGCGAGGGCCGGTTGCCATGCGGTGCAGGCGAGCAGGTAGAGGCCCCACCAGACGAGGCTGTCGCCGAAGTAGTTGGGGTGCCGGGTCCAGGACCACAGGCCCTGGTCCATGATCCGGCCCCGGTTGGCGGGGTTCGCCTTGAAGCGTGCCAGTTGGTGGTCGCCTATGGCCTCGAAGGCGAGGCCGGTCGCCCATACCGCGAGGCCGCCGTACGCCAGGGCGTCGAGGGGCGTGGAGCTGTAGGAGGCGGCCTGGACGGGGAGGGAGATCAGCCAGACGAGGGCCGCCTGGCCGAGGTAGACGGTGCGCAGGGCGTAGAGGGTGCGGTTGCCGGGGGCCTTGGCGAGGAGGGCGGTGTAGCGGGGGTCCTCGCCGTGGCCGCGGGAGCGGTGGGCGATGTGGGCCGCCAGGCGCAGTCCCCAGACGACGGTCGCCGCGGCGACGAGCAGGCGGCGGGGGGCGGGGGGGGCGGGGGGGGGGCCCCCCTCAACGCCCAGGGGCGCGCCGGGGGCGCGCCGCGGCCCCCCCCACTGGGGTGCTCCCGCGAGTCATAGG
>NZ_JBHYKM010000064.1:9445-25514 GCF_042741435.1 Streptomyces sp. NPDC058955
GGGGGGGGGGGGGGGGGGGGGGCCCCCCGCGGGGGGGGGGGGGGGGGGGGGGGGGGGGGCCCCCCCGGGGCCCCCCCCCCCCGCGGGGGGGGGGGGCCCCCCCGGGGGGGGCCCCCCCCCTCGCCGTGGCCGGCGGACAGCAGCCAGGTCACGGCGGCGACGGCGGCGAACGCGAGGCCCCAGGCGATGTCGACGACGCGGTGCAGATCGCGGCGTACGGCGACGGCGAAGGTGGCGAGGAGGACCATCAGCGCCGTGGCGGCGGTGGCGGCGAGGTTGGCGCCGAGGGCGCTCCAGTCGGTGGCGCTCATGCCGGGCTCGTGGGGGCGTACCAGGCGGTGGGGGTGGCCGGCATGGCCGACGCTCCTTCGCGGGTGGGCCGTACGGCGAGGATCTGGTCGACGCCCATGCGGCGTTCGGAGAAGGCGAGCGAGGCGCCGGCGAGGTACAGGCGCCACACCCGGGCGGTCGTCGTCCCGACGAGGGCCTCGAAGTCGTTCCAGCGCTCTTCGAGGGTGGCGCGCCAGGCGTCGATGGTGGTCGCGTAGTGCTCGCGGAGGGCTTCCACGGAGCGGGTCTCCAGGCCCGCGTCCTCCAGCACGTCCACGGTGCGGCCGACGGGGCGCATGTGCATGTCGGGGGCGATGTACGTCTCGATGAAGGCGCCGCCGCCGGGTGCGTGGGCGCCGCGGGACATCTGCTGGACGAGGAGCCGGCCCTCGGGGCGCAGCGCGTCGTGGAGCTTGGCGGCGAAGGCGGGGTACTCGGCGTCGCCGACGTGCTCGCCCATCTCGACGGCGGCCGCGGCGTCGTAGCCGCCGCCGTCGATGTCGCGCCAGTGCCGCAGCTGGACGTCCACCAGGTCGGCCACCCCTTCGCGCGCGGCGCGGTCGGTGACGTGGTCGTACTGGGCGCGGGAGAGGGTGACGGCGGTGACGCGGGCCTTGTGCTCGCGGGCCGCGTGGAGGGTGAGGGAGCCCCAGCCGCAGCCGACGTCGAGCAGCCGGGCGCCGGGGCCGAGGTCCAGCTTGCGGCAGATCAGGTCGAGTTTGTCGCGCTGGGCGTCGGCCAGGGTGTAGGCGGGGTCGTCGCGCCGGGTCCAGTAGGCGCAGGAGTACGCCATCGTCTCGTCGAGGAGGAGCGCGTAGAAGTCGTTGGAGAGGTCGTAGTGGTGGCTGATGCCCGCGCGGTCCCGCGCGACGCTGTGCAGGCTGCCGGTCGGGCGGGCCCGCCCGTCGGGGCGCCTCGGCGGCGGACCGACGACTCCCAGGCCTACGGCCAGGGCGGTGGCCGCGGCCATGCCGGCCGGTCCGGGGCGGGCCGCCGTCCGGCCGCGGACGCTCCGGCCGGCGTGGGAGAGGGCCGCGGCCAGGTCGCCCTCGACGTCGAAGTCGCCGGTGACGTACGCCTCGGCGAGTCCGAGCTCGCCGGGCTGCCAGAGCAGGCGGCGCAGGGCCGTGGGCGAGTGGAGGATCACCACGGGCGCGTCGGCGGGGCCCGCCTGGCTGCCGTCCCACGCGCGGATGCGTACGGGAAGGGGGCCGGGGACGAAGTGGCCGAGGAGCTGGGCGAGTCGGTCGGCGGCGGGCCTCATCGGGGGGTTCCTTCGGTGAGGAGGAGCTGGCGGACGTCGAGGTAGCGGGAGCGGAATCCGGCCTCGGAGTAGGCGAGGTAGAACTCCCACATGCGCTGGAAGACCGGGTCGAAGCCGAGGCCGGTGACGACCGGGCGGTGGGCGGTGAACCGCTCGCGCCACAGGCGCAGCGTCTCGGCGTAGTGCTCGCCGAAGCCGTCGTCGGCGGCCGTGCGCAGACCGGCGGCGGCGGAGTGCTCGGCGATGGCCTCGCGGGAGGGGATCAGGCCGCCGGGGAAGACGTACTTGCTGATGAAGGTGTGGGTGGCGGCGGTGTGGAGCATCTGCCGGTGGCCCATGGTGATGGCCTGCAGGGCGATCCTGCCGCCGGGGGCGAGCGCGCGGCGCAGCGCCGTGAAGTAGGCGGGCCAGTAGTCGGCGCCGACCGCCTCGATCATCTCGACGCTGACGACGGCGTCGTACCGGCCTTCGACGTCGCGGTAGTCGCGCAGCTGGACGTCCACCCGGTCGGCGAGTCCGGCCGCCGCGATCCGCTCGCGGGCCAGGGCGGCCTGCTCGGCGGAGAGGGTCAGGGTGGTGACCCGCGCGCCGCGTGCGGCGGCCCGCAGGGCGAGTTCGCCCCAGCCGGTGCCGATCTCAAGGAGACGCGTGTCCTCGCCGACGTCGGCGAGGTCCAGGAGCCGGTCGATCTTGCGGTGCTGTCCGGAGGCGAGGGAGTCGAAGCGGGCGGGGAAGCCGTCGAAGATCGCGGAGGAGTAGGTGAGGGTGGGGTCGAGGAACGCGGAGAACAGGTCGTTGGACAGGTCGTAGTGGCGCTGGATGTTGGCACGGGCCCCGTCGCGGGTGTTCCGGTCGCCGGCGGGGCGGGCGGACACCCACAGGCCGCGGAGCCGCCGCAGCGGCGCGGGGACCAGCTCGTCGACGTGGCCGGCGAGGACGGTCAGCACGCCGGCCAGGTCGTCGCTGTCCCATTCGCCGGCCAGGTAGGACTCGCCGAAGCCGATCAGCCCGTGCCGGGCGACGCGCCGGTGGAACGCGTCCGGGTCGTGGAGCACCAGCCGGGGCCCGACGGCCGCCAGGGGGGCACCGGCGGCGGGCGCGGCCAGGTCCAGCCGGTCCAGCGCGCGCCCCACCAGGTACCTGGCGACGGCGGTCCGGGCGGGGCCGGCCGAGGGGAGCCGGGCCACGTCCGGCCAGCGCTCGGCGTCGACGTCCGCCCGGCGGAGCGGCGCGGCGGTCGCGGGGCCGTCCGACGGCGTCCGCGGAGCTATGGCGACGGTGCGGCCGGCGGGCCGGGCGGCGCTCTCGGAGGTGAGGGCGGGGCGGGTCACGGCAGCATGCCTTTCTGCGGGAGGGGACGGGGACGGGGGTGCACGGGGAGCCCGCGCAGCAGCAGGTGGACGCCGTGCCGGCGGATGCCGGCCCAGACCGCGGCGGTGGACCAGGGCCTGCGCGCGGCCGCGGCCAGCAGACCGGGCACGGTGGCGGGCCGGCGGCGGCCCCGGACGACCGCGGTGAACGCCCTGCCGTCGTCGTTCTCCAGGTGGACGGTGAGGGCCAGGCGCTCCCCGGGCAGCGGCAGACGCATCCGGTAGCGGCCCTCGACCGCGAAGAACGGCGAGACGTAGAACGCCTTGTCCACCGAGGCCTCGTCCGCCTCGTCCGTCCGCAGCAGGTAGCAGTGGCGCTGTCCGTAGGTGTTGTGGACCTCCGCGACGACGCACACCAGGGCGCCGGAGGCGTCGTGGCACCAGTACACGCTCAGGGGGTTGAAGACGAACCCGAACACCCGGGCGTGCGCCAGCATCACCACGCGCCCGCCGCCCAGGTCGATGTCGTGGGCGGCGAGGAAGGCGTCGAGCCCGGCGCGGAGGGAGCCGGAGGTTCCGCCGAAGTGGTCACGGGCGTCGAACCGGGCGAGCGGGCGCAGCGGCCGGGGCAGCACCGGCAGGTGGTCGAGGTCCACGCACCACAGGTAGGTGGCGTGCCGCAGATCGTGGCGCAGCGGCGTGCGGCGGACGTGGGTGATCACGCACTCGTACAGCGCCGCGACGGGCTCCGCGCCCGTGGACTCCGCGCAGACGGTGTCTCCTTGGGCGCGGGTCACCAGCGGACTCCCAGGGACCGGGCGGCCTCGACGCCGGAGCGGCAGCCGTCCTCGTGGAATCCCCAGCCGTGCCAGGCGCCCGCGTACGCGGTCACGCCGGTGTTGAGGCGGGCCAGTTCCTGCTGCGCCGCGACCGAGGCGGGCGTGTAGACGGGGTGCTCGTACACCATCCGCTCCACCACGCGGTCCGGGGCGATGCCGTCGTCGCCGCCCAGCGTGACGACGTAGCCGGAGCCGGACGGCAGGCGCTGGAGGCGCTCCATGTCGTAGCTGACGCGTACGGGGGCGGTGGAGGGCTCGCAGCCGGTCATGCGGTAGTTCCAGCTCGCGCGCGCCCCGGGGGAGCGGGGCAGGAGGGAGGTGTCGGTGTGCAGCACGGTGGGGTTGCGGGAGTAGCGGAAGGCGCCCAGGAGCCGCTGTTCGTCGGCGGTGGGGTCGGCGAGCAGGCGGAGCGCCTGGTCCGGATGCGTGGCGATCACGACGGCGTCGTACGCGTCGGTGGCGCCGTCGCGGGTGGTGACGCGGGCGCCCCCGCCGGTGCGCCGGACGGCGTCGACCGGGCTGGAGGCGCGGACGCGGTGGACGCGCTTGGCGGCCGAGGCGACGTAGGCGGCCGAACCGCCGGTGACGGTCTTCCACTGCGGGGAGCCGGTGATCGACAGCAGCCCGTGGTGGTGCAGGAAGGCGAAGAGGTACGCGGCCGGGTACGACAGCGCGGTGCGGGCGGGGCACGACCACACGGCGGCGACGAGCGGCAGGGCGAAGTGGCCGACGAAATAGGAGGAGTACCCGCCCTCGCGCAGGAAGTCCCCGAAGGTGACGTCCGCGGGGGCCCCGCGCGCCAGCAGGCGCCGGGCGGCGCGGTGGAAGACCGGCACCTCCGCGAGGAGCCGCAGGTACCTGCCCCGCAGCGCGGCCCGCGAGGCGAACAGCCCCGCCGCGCCCCGGGCGCCCGCGTACTCGAGGCCGCACCCGTCGCACCGCACCGACATGCTCATCTCGGCGTCCTGGGTGCCGATCTCCAGCTCCCGGAACAGCCGGAGCAGGGTGGGGTAGGTGCGCTCGTTGTGCACGATGAACCCCGAGTCCACGGGGATCGCCCGCCCGCCCGGGCCGGGCAGTTCGCGGGTGTGGGCGTGCCCGCCGAGCCGTCCGTCCGCCTCGTACAGGGTGACCTCGTACGAGGCCGCCAGGACGTAGGCGGCCGTCAGGCCGGCCACCCCGGCGCCCACGACCGCCGCCTTCCGCTGTTCCGTCACGACTTCTCCCGCCTCTCGACGACCGCTCTCACCTGTACTTCGCGGCGGGCGGCCCGTCGGATGCGGGCGGCGCGACCGCGTCCGCCGTGAGCTCGGGCGGACCGTGCTGCATGACCACGGACCCATGGGGCGGCCCCTCGGGGGGGTGCCGCCCCATGGGGTGGGGCTCCGGTGTCCGGGTCAGTGGGCGCGGGCGCCCTGGGGGGCGAAGACCCGCCACATCCAGACCTGGCCGTAGGCGATCGCCGCCAGGACGGGGAGGGCGACCACGGCCAGCAGGCCGAGGGAGGCCGAGTCCGCCGCGGCTTCGGACAGGGTGAGCGCGCCGGTGCCGGAGCGGGTGGCCAGGACCGTGGTGCCGTTGACGACGCCGATCGCCG
Organism: Streptomyces sp. NPDC058955; assembly: GCF_042741435.1. Classification (NCBI taxonomy): domain Bacteria; kingdom Bacillati; phylum Actinomycetota; class Actinomycetes; order Kitasatosporales; family Streptomycetaceae; genus Streptomyces; species Streptomyces sp. NPDC058955. The sequence goes on from NZ_JBHYKM010000064.1 coordinate 14,786, forward strand.
CCGGCAGGGCGAGCAGCGGGGCGGTGCCCAGCAGGAGCGCCGCGCCGGGGCGGCCCGCCGTGCGGAGGCGTTCGGACGCGAAGACGGCGAGCGCGGCGGCCACGCCCACCAGGGTCACCGCCACCGGGGCGCCGGTCACGCCGGCCGCCGCCACCGCGGCGAGCAGGACCAGTCCCACCAGGGGCCAGTGGAGCCGGCCGGCGAGCCGGGCGAGCCGGGCCTGCTCGGGATCGGCCTCGGGCAGCCGCCGGGCGGCGAAGAGCGCGCCCTGGCGGAGGCCGCCCACGACGACGACGGCCGCGCAGGCGAGGGAGAAGGGGTGGGCCAGGTCGGAGAGCGCGGCGACCGCGCGCCCGTCGCCGTCCGTGGACAGCCCGCGGATCAGGGCCGCGAGCAGCGAGCCCCACGCCAGGGCCAGCACCAGGCTGGCCGCCGGCAGGACGAGGTCCCAGACGCGCCGCCAGCCGTCGGACGGCAGGGCGGTGCGGAACCACAGGGCGGCGTCCCGCAGCACCCAGGCGGCCAGCACCAGGACCAGCGGGATCCGCAGGGCGGTCAGCAGCGCGCCCTCCAGCAGCGGCAGGGCGCCGAGCAGCAGGCCGGCGAAGGCGACCAGCCACACCTCGTTGGCGAGGAACAGGGGGACGACGGCACGGCGGGCGCGCTCGCGGTCGCGCTCCGACCGGGCGAAGGGGATCAGCATGCCCATGCCGAAGTCGATGCTCTCCAGGGCCAGGTACCCGGCGAGGAACAGGCCCGTCAGGGCGTACCAGAAGACTTCCACGGTGGCGTCCCGTCAGATGGTTGGGTCGGTCGGTCAGTAGGAGAAGCGGACGTCGGCGGCCCCGGGGGCGGCGGCGTCCACGGGGTCCGACGGGTCCCGCGGGCCGGGCGGCAGGTCCGCGCCGCCGATGAAGGCCGCGTCGGGGCCCTTCCGGGCGTAGTGGGCGATCAGCGCCCAGTCGACGACGACGAGGAGCACGAGGACGGTCGTCAGGGCGACCACCGTGGCCAGCATGGCGCCGAAGGAGGTGTCCGACACGGCCTCCGCCACGGTGAGTTCGCCGGTCACCGCCCACGGCTGGCGGCCCACCTCGCGGGTGAGCCAGCCGCCGATCAGGGCGATGAAGCCGAAGGGCAGCAGCGCCATGGCGAACCACATCCGGACGCGCTTGCGGGACGGCGGCACGGCCGTCCGGCGGGCGGCGGTCGCCGGGATCCAGGCGACGAAGAGCAGGACGATGCCGATCAGGATCATGATCAGGGCGGGCGTCGCGACCCACTCCGGCGGCAGCCAGTCACCGGGGCCGTACCGCGCCACCTGGGCGGCGTTCAGCTCCGCCGGCGAGGGGCCCTCCCCGGACACCACGGCGTGCTTGGCGGGCTGGTAGTTCTTCAGCTCGTCCAGGTGGACGAGGCCGGCCACCACGGTGATGAGCGCGCCGGCGGCCGCGAGGATGCCGCCCTGCGCCAGGGTGGGCCGGAAGAAGTCGACCTCGTGGTCGCGGCGCAGGTGGGAGGCGCTGACGGCGGCGAGGAAGAGTCCGGCGAGCAGGGCGACGGCGCCGGCGATGTGCGCCAGCGCGTACCAGGTCGCCTCGTTGGTGAGCAGCGCGCCCCAGTCGGTGACGCGGGTGACGCCGCCGCTCGTCTCGTGGCCGACGGGCTTCTGCATGAAGCCGTTCACCACCATGATCCAGAACGTGGAGAGGTACGCGGTGAGCGCGACCAGCCAGATCAGCACCAGGTGGGCGCGGGCGGAGAAGCGCCCGAAGCCGAAGGCCCACATGCCGAGGAAGGTGGACTCCAGGAAGAAGGCGACGATGGTCTCGATGGCCACCGGGGCGCCGATGACGTTGCCCATCGCGTGGGACAGGCCGGACCAGTTCAGTCCGAACTGGAACTCCTGGACGATGCCGCTGATGATGCCCAGCGCGTAGTTGATGACGTACAGCCCGCCCCAGAAGCGCACCCGCCGCATGCCCGTGGCCCGTGCCTCGGGGTCGCGGGACCGGGTGGCGCGGGTCTGCGTCACGGCCACGACGGTGACGAGCCCCAGGGTCAGGGCGACGAAGAGGAAGTGCAGCCCGGCCGTGACAGCGAACTGGAGGCGGGCGAGGTCAGCTGTGTTCACGGAGGCGTTCCTCGCTGTGGTGGGCGGTGTGCCGGACTGCCGGGGCGGATTCCGCCCCGATCGGGGTGGGTCGCCCGGCATTCGCCCAGGGGCGGGTGACGGGTAATCGTGCGGTGGTGTGGGTGGAGCTCGCTTTCCCGGCTTCGGCCGCGAGGTGCTCCGACTGACGCAACTCCATGGGCCCATTCTATCGACGGAGATCTCAACTCGGCCTAGGGATAAGGGAGTTGAGCGATTCGGTCGGGGTTCTGCGGGCATCCTCGGACCCGGTGTCCGGGGGTGGGACACCGGAAGGGAATGCGGGGTGAATTCCGTCCGAGAAATGCGCGTCGGTACGGCGTCGCCCTCGGGGCCGGAAAGCACCCCGGGGCGACGCGGCACCTGGGGCGCCTTCCCTCGGTCAGTACACGAGGCCGAACGCCGCGGCCAGCAGACCGCAGCCCCGCGTCGGCTTCTGGAGGACGTGGCGCACCTTGGCGAAGAGGGTGATCTGGTCGCCGTGGGTGGAGTGGCCCGCGATCGTGCAGTTGGCCACCGCCGAGGCGTCGCCGCTCAGATGGGGTCCGGTGGCGCCGCGCGGCACGGTCCAGTCGACCCGGTCGAAGGCGTCGGACTCCTCGGCGGCGAACAGTCCGGCGGTCGTGCGGGCACTCCGGGGGAGGAGGTTGAGCGCGAACTCTCCGAGGGCGAGAGCCGCTTGGGCGGTCGGGCTGTCACGGTGCAGGCTCACCAGCACGGTGGGGGGATCCTGGGCGACGGTCGCGAGGAAGCTGCACGTCGTGCCCCAGGGGCGGGCGTCGGTGTCGAAGGCGGTGACGACGGTCAGGCCCGGACGCATGCGCGCCGTCAGGTACTTCACGCCCTCGGCGCCGGCCGGGCGCATCCGATGGCCCGCGCGTCCGCGCGCTGCCCTGATCACGCGAGACTCCGCCCGCCGGGTGTCCGACGGCCGAGGCAAGCCGGACACGGGGCCGCCATCCGGTCGCCCGATCCTCGGCGACGATTGAATCGACTCCGGAAGCTAGCGTCGTTCATGGCACCCTCCCTGGGCTGTGCGGCGGTGGCTGTCTCTTCGAGCCGCGGTGTTCGGTCCGGGCCAGGCGTTCGGTGACGCCGACGAACGAGGAGCCGCGCCGCCACGCGGGCGACACCGCCGGGTCCGCCGCGGCGCGGTCCGTCGCCCCGGGCGATGCCACACAGAGAACGTCGGGAGGCGCGGCCCTGCGTCGAGGTGAAGCGCGGCCCCTTCGACCAGGTGGGGTGACGGAACTTCACCTGGAAACCGTGAGCCGCGCTCGACGTCAGCCTCTGCCTGAATCCCGGGAACGCTGTCGACATTACCAGCGGGATTGTCGCCACAACACATTGTCACCACATATGTGCGTGTGCGCTTTTCACCTGGCGCCGTCGGTCAGTGGTGCCCGGCGCCCTCTGCGTCGGGGCTGGTGCGGGGCAGGACCGCGAGGGCGATGAGCACGCCCGCCACCACGATCACGGCACCGATCAGCATGCCGAGCGCGTAGCCGTCGGTGAGGGCCTCCATGGTGCCGGAGTCCCCGGTGCGCGCGTTGGCCGCGGTGCCCAGGGCGGCCAGGCCGAGCGCGGCGCCGATCTGGCGCGAGCTGTTCAGCAGGGCCGACGCGGAGCCCGCCTCGTGCTCCTCCACGCCGCTGGTGCCGAGGGAGGCCATCGGGGCGAGGCACAGACCGATGCCGATGCTGGAGATGAGCGACGGCCCGAGGACGTCGACGGCGAACGAACCGTCGGCGGTGAAGACGCTGAACCAGGCGAAGCCGACGCCGGTCAGCAGGCCGCCGATCGCCAGCACCATCCGCGGGGCGAGGGTGCTGCCCAGCTTGATGGCGAGCACCGAGCCGAAGACGACACCGAACGCGAACGGCAGGAACTCGACGCCGCTGCGGGCGGGGCTGCTCCCCAGCACGCGCTGGAGGTAGAGGGAGATGAAGAAGAAGGCCGACGCCATGGCGCCGCCGAGCAGGAGGACGAAGAGGTTGGCTCCGGCGACCGAGCGGTTGCGGAACAGGCCCAGCCGGATGAGCGGGTCGCGGGAGGTGGTCTTCTCCACGAGGAGGAAGACGGCCAGCAGGACGACGGCGGACGCCAGGGTGAGGAGCGTCGTCGACGAGGTCCACGGGTACCGGTCGGTGCGGACGACGCCGAACACGAGCAGGGTCATGCCGGCCGTGGCGAGGATGGCGCCCAGCACGTCCGGGCGGCCGCGCTGGGTCCGCGGGCCGTCGGCGACGATGCCGCGCGCGGCCAGGGTCACCGCGACGATCACCATCGGCACGTTGACGAACATGACCCATTCCCAGCCCGCGTACTCGGTGAGCAGGCCGCCGATGAGGACGCCGAAGGCCGCGCCGGCGGCGTTCACCGCGCTCCACACGCCGAACGCCTTGACGCGTTCCTGACCCGACGGGAAGGTCGCCGTCAGCAGCGCCAGCGCGGCCGGGGCCAGCATGGCGGCGCCGATGCCCTGTCCGGCGCGGGCGGCCACCAGGTGCCCCGGTTCGGTCGAGAAGCCGCCGAGGAGGGAGGCGACGCCGAACACGGAGAGGCCGATCAGGACCATCCGCTTGCGGCCGAACAGGTCGGCGATCTTGCCGCCGAGGAGGAGGAGTCCTCCGAAGGTGAGGGCGTAGGCGTGGATCACCCAGGTCAGGCCCACCTCGCTGAAGCCGAGGTCGGTACGGATCTGCGGCAGTCCGACGTTCACGACCGACAGGTCGAGGGACACCATGAACTGCACGACGGCGACGGCGGCGAGGGTCAGCCCGGGGCGGGCACCTCCCGCGGGGGCCGGCGTTTCCTTTAATGCATCGGTGTGGGTCACAGCGCCTCAACCTCCGGTCGTCGCAGGGCGCGGGGAATTTTCGAGCATGTTACAAAAATGTCAGCGCGGCTGTGCGGTGTCAAACGGAACACGTCCGAAAATTGCCCGCCGAAGCGCCGGACCGCCGCCGCGGCCACGGCGCGCGGACCCCTCGGACGGGCCGCGCGCGGACCCCTCAGTCGAGCCGCGCGCGGGCCACCCAGTGGTGGTCGCGGGGCGGACAGAGCCGCGCCGGCGGCGCCGGCACCCAGGGGCAGTCACCCGCCGCGAGCCGGCCCAGCGTGTACGCCTCCGCCCGCCAGCCGTGCCGCCCCAGCAGACCGCCCAGGTCGTCCAGGCCGAGCCGGAACGCGGACCCCCGGGACCGCATGAACGCCAGGAACTCCTCGTTCGCCGGGTCCCGGAAGTACGCGGTGTGCGGGGCGTCCACGAGCAGCACGGAACCGGGGCCCGACAGGCTCCTGATCCGGGAGAGCAGCCGGGCGAAGTGGTCCAGGCGCAGATACGGGAGCAGCCCCTCGACGATCCACACCGTGGCGCGATCCGGCCGATGCCCCGCCTCCCTCAGCCGCCGCGGCCACGTCTCGTCGCGCAGGTCCTCGCTCAACGCCACCCGCTCGCAGGCGAGCTGGTCCGCGACCGGGGCGAGCAGGGCCTCCTTCGCCTCCAGCTGGCCCGGCAGGTCGACCTCGAAGTACCGCGTGCCGGACGGGAGTCCGAGCCGCCAGGCGCGCGTGTCGCTGCCCGCCGCCAGACACACCGCCTGCGTGACGCCGTCGGCGACCGCCTCCTGGAGGGCGATGTCGCCGAACCGCCCCCGCACGATCACGGAGCCGACCGTGCCGCCGGCGGCCAGCGCCTCCCGCGCCATCAGCCTCGACCGCGGCGTGCTCAGCAGCGCCGCGTGACGGTCCGCCAGGTAGGCGTCGGGGCGGTCGTGCTCCAGGGCCCTGATGACCGCCGTGATGAAACCGGTCTCCTTGACGGCGGCGGCCTCGTCGCCCCGCCGGTCCGTGTCCGTCACTCCGTGCTCCCCTTCCCGCGCGGCACGGCCGGCCGCCGGCGCGGGCCGACGGAGAGCGTGGGCCGCGAGTTGACCCAGTCCTGATCGAACTTCCCCGTCGCCGCGTAGCCGCGGGAGATCTCCGCGAGCTCCTCCTCGCCGAAGACGTCCTCGATCCTGTCGAAGCCCTCCGGGGCCCGCTGGTGCGCCAGCGTCAGCACCCGCTCCGGCCCCATGGAGCGATTGCTCCTCTGCAGTTCCGTCATCTGCGGCCGGCGGTCCGCCTCGTACGCGCGCAGGGCGTCGGCCGCGTCGGGGCGCGTGGCGAGGTGCCGGGCCAGCACCCGCGCGTCGACGACGGCCTGGGTGGCGCCGTTGGACCCCGCCGGGTACATCGCGTGGGCGGCGTCCCCCAGCAGGGTCGCGCGGCCGAACGTCCACCGGGGGAGCGGGTCCCGGTCGGCCATCGGGTACCGGTGGATCCGCTCGGTGTCCGCGAACAGCCGGGCCAGGTCCACCTCCGGCGGCGACCAGTCGCCGAACGCGCGCAGGAGGTGCCGCCGCGTACCGGCGACGTCCACGGCGGAGCGCCCGCCGGCGGGGGAGTCCGGGGCGGCGGCCACCCAGTTGACGAGGCACCGGCCGGTCGCCTCGTCCCGCTCGATCGGGTACAGGACCAGCCGGCTCCGGTCGTCCCCCAGGACGGTCATGGAGGATCCGGTCAGAAAGCCGCCGCTCCACACGGTCCCCCGGTGGATCGTCACACCGTTGGTCGGGGGCGGGCCCTCGGCCGGGTAGAAGGACGCCCGCACGGCCGAGTGGATGCCGTCCGCCCCGACGAGGACGTCCGTCTCCACCGCACGCGTACCGCCGCCCTCGTGCGCGAAGACGGCGCGCGTCCCGCCCGGCCCGTCGTCCAGGCCGGTGAACCGGGCGCCGGTGACGAGGGCGCCGTCGCCCAGGCGGCGCCGCACCTCCGCCTCCAGGACCGCGTGGAGACGGGCGTGGGACACCGAGAGCTGGGGCCACCGGTACCCCGCCGACAGCCCGCGGTCCTCCCGCCAGACGAGACGGCCCTCCGGGGTGCACAACAGCAGCTCCCGGGTCTCCACCGCCCGCCCCCGCAGCGCGTCCAGGAGCCCCAGCTCCGCGAGTTCCCGGACGGCGTTGGGCAGCACGTTCAGGCCGAACCCCGGCGGGCGCGGACGGGGAGCGGCCTCCAGGACGGTGACGTCCTCGAACCCCGCGGCGTGCAGACTCGTCGCGGTGGCCAGCCCGCCGATCCCGGCCCCGACTATCGTGATTCTCATCGCCCGTGCTCACTCCGGGGTCATGACCGTGACGTCACCGCGCGGCGGCGGTCGCTCCGATCGCGGCGTGGTTCGCCCTGGTGAGGGCGAGGATCTCGACGAGGAGCTCGGTGCTCCCGCCGCCGCTGCCCAGCGCGTAGAGCCGCAGCTCCTCCTGATAGGCGCGCCGCGCCATGACCAGGTGCTTCCCGCGGAACGAGGCCAGCGTCCTGAGCGCCTCCCGCAGCGCCCGCGCGCCGGCCTGCACGTGCCGCGCCTCGTCCGGGGAGAGGGAGTCCCCGAGGGCCGCGACGTAACGGGAGGCCAGGGACGGCAGGGCGCTCCACTCCGCGTACCGCTCCCGCCAGTCGGGGAGCGTGTGCGAGGCGATCTCGTCGCAGAACGCCCGGTACTCCTCGCCGCCCCGGTCCGACGCCCACAGCAGCACGTCGACCAGGAAGAGGGGGATGTGGGCCGCGGCCGGGCCCATGTACGGGCGGCCCGCCACGGCGACGTCCTCGAAGTACGGCCGCAGCTCACGGGCGAAGAACTCGGGGGAGACGCCCTGGAGCACGCTCCGCATCGTCCTGTCCACCGCGGCGACGCACGCCACCAGCGACGCCCAGTCCTCGGCGTGCCCGGCACTGCGCGGGTCCGTGGCGCACAGCGAGCGGCCGGCCTCCAGACCACGCGCCAGTTCCGGTACGCACGTCCGCACCGCGTCGATGAGGCCGCGCTCCATCGGGTGCCCGGTGTAGAGCCGCTCCCGCTCTCCCGGCGGGTTCCAGCACGTGTAGTGGTAGACCGTGTCGCGCGGTATCAGCCGCGTCCGCCGGCCCAGCAGGGCGAACGGCCCGGTGGCCTCCGGAAGGACGTCGAAGGCCACCACGCCGTGCCGCTTCAGGCTGCCGAGGTACATCCCCAGGTCGCGCATCGCGGCGAGGCACTCCGGCAGCGTGAAGGCGGCGACGCGCTCCTCCGTCGGGAGCGCCTCGCCGAGGACCCGCGCCAACGCGTCGACGTCCGCGGCCTCGTTCAGCTTGGGCAGCCGGCGCAGGTCGACGTCGAGGCCCAGCGGATCGAGCCGTGCGACCTCCGCGTTGAAGTCCTCGGAGGCGACGTCCAACTGTCTTCGGGTACGCATACGAACCAACTCCAGGTGGGGGTCGCCCGGTCACGTGACGGCGGAGCGGGGGGTGCCGGGGCCGGTGCACCCGGCACGTCCGGCACCCCCGCCGGCTCCGCCGCGACGGTCAGGACCGCCGGCTCTCGGCCCGCTCGGTGGCCGTGCGCACGGCGTCGATGATGACGTCGCAGGCGAAGTCGACGTCCTCCGGGCTGTGGGCGGCCGTGACGTTCAGCCGCAGGCGGGACGTCCCGGGGGCCACCGCCGGGGGAATCGCCGAGAGCAGGAAGACGCCCTGCTCCTGGCAGAGCCGCGCCCCCTCCAGCGCGATGAAGTCGTCCCCCACGATCAGCGGGGTGATCGGCCCCAGCACGTCCGGGGCGTTGAGCCCCGCGGCCTGCAGCCGCGTCCTGAGGTGCTTGGTGTTCCGCTCCAGCAGGGAGCGGCGGTGCGCCCCCTCCTGCTGGATCACGCGCAGCGCGGCCAGGCTGGCGGCCGCTCCCATCGGGGACGCGGCGCCGCTGAACATGTACCCGCGCATGGTGAACCGGAGGAAGGAGATCAGCTCCTCCGAACCGGCGAGGAAACCACCGGAGGACGGGATGGTCTTGCTGAGCGTGCCCATGAGCAGATCGACGCTGCCGGGCATGCCGAAGTGGTCCTCGACGCCGCCGCCGTCGGCCCCGATCACGCCCAGGCTGTGGGCCTCGTCGACGAAGAGCAGGGCGTCGTAGCGCCGGCACAGCTCGGACGCGCCGGGAAGGTCGAGGACGTCGCCGTCCATGCTGAAGACGCCGTCGGCCACGACTATCTTGGTGGCGTCCGCGGGCGCCTGGCTCAGCAGCTCCTCCAGGTGGCCCATGTCGTTGTGGCGGTAGACGCGGACGGTCGCCCCGAGGGTCTTGGCCGCCATGCAGCCGTCGACGATGCTGGCGTGGTTGAGCTCGTCGGAGAGCACCCAGGTGCCGGGGCCGGTGATGGCGGACAGCACCGAGTAGTTCGTCACGAAGCCCGAGCTGAGCACCATGGCGTCGCCTCTGCCCACCCACGCGGCGAGCTCCCGCTCCAGCCGGCGGTGCAGGTCCAGGGTGCCGCCCAGGACCCGCGAGCCGAAGCATCCGGTGCCGAAGAGGTCCGCCGCCTCCTTCGCCGCCTCGTTGATCCGCTCGTCGCCGAGCAGACCCAGGTAGTCGTAGGTGGTCAGCACCATCCGCGAGCGGCCGTCACCGAAGGTGGCGCGCACACCGTCGTACGCGGCGATGCTCCCCTCGTACAGGTGGCGAAGGTCCCCCAGCCGGGGCTGCCGTTCCTGCAGGTGACCGATCACGCGCGCCACGCTGGTCGCCCGGTCCTGCCCGATCTGGTTCGTCATGGGTTCCTCCGGTTCGACGGCCTTCGCCGTCAGTGAGTCTTCTGCATCCTGCGTGTGCGCATGGGGGACGGACGCGTCCGCGCGGTTCACCGCCGTATCGCCACGGCGAACGACAGCTCCGCCTCGGAGCGCACCCACACCGGCACCGGCTCGCCTCGGTAGGAGCCGACCAGCCGGTCCCCGGACCGACGGAGCCCGATCCGCCAGAAGGTGAAGTCGCCGAGTCTTCCCATGCTGCTCAGGGCCTTGAAGGCCGCTTCCTTCGCGGTGAACAGCTCCCGCGCGGTGTACCCGCCGGCCGGCGCGAGCAGCGTGCGCCGCTCGCGCTCGGCCAGGACGAACGCCGCCACGCGCGCGTCGACGACCGCGCTCTCGATGTCGACGCCGACCGCCTCGGCCCCGGGGACCACCACCGCGACCGCCCGGCGGTCGGTGTGCGAGATGGACCCGGCGTAGCCCCGGGGGAAGCGCGGCCGCCCGTCGGTCTCACGGGGCACGGTCCGGTCGGCCGAGCCGGCGGCCGCGAGGGCCTCGGCGGCCGCGCGGCGCCCCGCCGCGGACTGCTGCGCCGGTCCGTAGGGGGGCGCCACCGGGTGGCACGCGACCGACACCCCCGGACCGACGCCCGCCGGCGGTTCCCACGCGACGGCCACCGGACGCCCCGTGCCCTTCAGCCCTGGAGCGCCAGGACGTGCCGCGTCAGCGAGTCGATCGAGCGCAGCGCCTCCGGCTCGACGTCGTCGTCCCACTCGAACCCGAACGCGTCCTCCATCGCCACCAGCAGGCTCACCAGCCCGGTGGAGGGGAGTCCCGGGGGGGGGCGCGCGGCGGGGGGCGGGGGCGGGCTCCCGGCGCGGGGGGGGGGGGGCCGCCCCCCCCCTCGCCGCGGTCAGGACCGGCGTCCCGGTGAGGGCGTCCGGGTCGATCACGTCGAAGAAGGACTTGAAG
>NZ_JBHYKM010000064.1:25524-31244 GCF_042741435.1 Streptomyces sp. NPDC058955
TCTCTCCGCCCCCACGCGAGGCACACCCCCCCTGTGGGGGGTTTGCCCGCCGCCCGCCGGGGGGGCGGTGTCCGGGACGCCGTCGGCGAAGCCCTCGCCGCCGATCAGGTCGACCAGCAGCCCGCGGATGCGCTGCCGGATCTCGGCCTCCTGGTCAGCCACGCGCTTCCACTTCCTCGACGAACGCGCCGACGAGCTTCTCGAAGCCCTCCGGGTCGTCCAGGAACGGCACGTGGCCGGCGTTGGGGATGATCTCGCAGCGCCCGTCGGGGAACAGCGCGGCGACGTCGTGGCCGCGCTGCGGGCTCAGCAGCATGTCGTCGTCGCCGATGACGAGCATCGTGGGCGCGGCCACCCCGGCCAGCAGCGTGGAACTGGGGTCGCCCGTCTGGACGAGGGTCATGCCGTTGGTGAGCTCCTCGGGCGTGGACATCGCCATGAAGCTCTCGCGCAGCCCGAGGAAGCCCGGCGTACCGCCCTCCTCGTTCATCTCCCCGCTGATCACCTGCGCGTAGATCTGGGTGTACAGGGCGGCCATGCCGTGGCTCTGCATCAGCAGCAGCCACGAGCGGTTGAACTGCCGGTGGCGCCGCATGCCCTTGAGGCCGAAGACCGGTCCGGCCAGGATCAGGCCCTTGACCCGGTCCGGGTGCGCGAGGGCCACGTCCCTCGCGAGCTGGCAGGAGGACGAGGTGGCGAGCAGGTACGTCGCGTCGATCTCCAGCGCGTCGAGCAGCCCGATCAGGTCCGCCGCGTGCTCCTCCCAGGTCGGCTCCTTGTCGAGCCGCGCGGACGCGCCGTGGTTGGCCAGGTCGTAGCTGACGACGCGGTGGTTCGCCAGCAGCGACTGGGTGTGCGCCCGCCAGAACGGAGCGGTGAGGAAGAAGTTGTTCAGCGTGGTGATGACGGGGCCGCCCTCACCGCTGGACTCGTAGTAGAGCTCGACACCCTCCCTGGTGCGGATGCGCGGGGTGTCCTCGCGGTACGACAGGTCGTACGGCGACTGGGATTCACTGTCCGACACGGGTTTCCGTCCTTCTCTCGTTCTGTGTGGTCTGTGGTCCGCGCAGCACGCCCGCGTACGCGGCGACGACGTCGGCGGCCGAGGCTTCCGCGGTGATCGCGGTGCAGGACAGGCCGCAGTACAGCGCCATCTCCTCGATCCGCCCGCTGGTCGCCTCGGTCGGCACCGCCGCGCTGAACCGGGGCACCAGGTAGGGCTTCCCCTCGACCACCGTCCTGCCGATGAACTTCTTGGGCTGCCCGGGGTCGGCGGTCACGGTCGTCGCCAGCACCCGGTGCCGGCGGCCGGGCCAGCCGACCTCGTACACGTCGGTGATCACGGTGTCGCTCGCGGCGGCCCCGGTCACCAGCGACTTGAACCGGCCGTGGGCCCGCGACTCGCGCGCGACGACGAAGGCCGTGCCGAGCAGGACGCCGTCGGCGCCGGCGGCCATCGCCCGCTCGGCCTCGTCCGGTCCGCCGATGCCGCCCGCGGCGACCAGGCAGGCGTCGGGCAGCCGGTCCCGCAGCGCGGAGACCAGCTCGTCCCGCCGCTGCGTGCCCAGCAGGTGGCCCCCGGCCTCGATGCCCTGGGCCACCACCACGGCGCCGTGCCCGGCCGCGCGCACACCGTCCTCGACGGTGCCGACCTGGACCACCGTCCGGCGACCCGCCGCGGCGACCCGCTCGAAGACCGCGTCGTCCTCGGGCATGCCGAACAGCGACACGTACACGCGGGACGGCGTCTCGGCGAGCACCTGGGCCAGCTGGAGGTCGAGCTCCTCGGGGCCGACCACCTCCGGGATCAGGTTCACGCCGACGGGCCGGTCGGTGCCCTCGACCAGCCGGTCCAGGATGGCCGACAGCGCGTCGCCGGCGAGCTTGTACCCGCCCACGCAGCCCGCCGCGCCGGCCTCGGACACCGCGCAGGCGAGCTCCGCCCCCGCGACACCGCCCATGCCGGACTGGAGCAGGGCCACCTCCGCGCCGAGCACCTCCGCCACGGTGGGACGCATCAGCGGATGCCCTCGAGCGCGGACACCGCCGCGGCGGCGGAGCCGAACCGGTCGGTCAGGGTGTGCACCCAGCGCTCCAGCCCGAAGGCGAGGCAGCTGGTGTGCGCCGTCTCGTCGCCGGCCTCGATCTCGCACCGCTCGCCGAAGAAGTTCCGGTGGTAGTTGACGGAGCCGATCGCCACGCCGTTGACGACGAACTCCTCCTTCACCGGGAACAGCCGCTGCATCTTCGCCTTGCCGCCGTTCTTGTCGAAGAACGGGTCGGTGGCGACCTCCAGCTTCAGGTCCAGGCCGAGCTCGCCGCACAGGGCCGTCACGGCCTCCTTGGCGCGGCTCAGGTGACCCTTCGCCGCGTCCTCGGAACCGATGCAGACGATCTCCCGCATGGTGAAGCCGAGCAGGCGCTGCAGGCCCTGGTAGTGGTCCTCGTTGCGGAAGCAGGTGCCCACCGTGGTGCGCAGCGCGCCCTCGGCGGCGAGCTTGGAGCCGGCCAGGTTCAGGTAGATCGAGTAGCACGCCGCCGACGGCAGCGCGAACCCGGTCGGCTCCATGACCTCGGTCGGCATCCGGTCGACCGGCCGGGACGACTCCGCCAGGTGGGCGCCGAGGCGCTGGGGGTCGAACCGGGTCGCGGTGAAGCCCAGGTGCGGGAAGTTGTCGTAGTAGTCGAACCGGTCCAGGTCCTGGCACCGCATCAGGAAGGGGAACCGGAACTCCGGCGCCCCCCAGGCGTCGGCCCAGCGCAGCACCAGCGCGTCGAAGGCCCGGAGCAGCCGCAGCTGGTCCCCGTCGAGAACTCCCAGACCGGTGTCGGTCGTCGCCGTGGTCATCGTGCCGCTTCCTTCGTGAAGAATGCCGCCTCGATCGCGTCGAGCGTGCGGAAATCGTCCAGGTCCACGTCTTCGGGGTCGATCGGCTCGCCGGTCAGCTCCTCCAGCAGGAAGATGAACTCGACGAAGGCGAGCGAATTGATGGCCCGGCTGTCGATCAGGTCCAGGTCGTTGGACAGATCCTCCAGCTTGGGGTTCCGGCTCAGAATGAACTCCCGCAGCGCGGGCATCGCGTCGGGCCTCACTTGACCGCTTCCCTTCCCACGCCGGCCTTGGACAGGAACTTCCTGGTCCGCTTCAGGATCTGGTCGTGCGCCTCCACCCGGGCCGGGTGCTCCAGCGCGCGCCGCCGCAGCGCGAGCGCGTCCGGAATGCCCGCGTCGCGGTAGGCGGCCGGGTTGTACAGGGTCCCGATGCTGTACTGGAGGTAGTTCTCCAGGTACTCGGCGACCACCGGCACCTCCTCCGGGTCGCGCTTGGCCACCTGGCCGAGGAGATTGGTGAAGATCATCCGGCCGAACGCGACGTGCCGGCTCTCGTCCTGGTGGTGCACCCGGTTGATCTCACGCGCGATGTGCGGCAGCGACGCGTCGGTCGCCATGTGCGCGTTGTAGTAGTCGACGATCTCCTCGAAGATCAGGATGCGCGCGAACACGATGAGTTCGCGGGCCACCGGCGACAGGTGCTGCACCGAGTCGGCCTTCAGCGTCGGCTGCGCCGGGTACAGCTTGCCGCCGTACTTCAGGCAGAACTGCGCGAAGAACCACATGTGCTCGTTTTCCTCACCGATGAAGTGGTGGAGGAACTCCGAGGCGTCCGCGTAGGTCCGGTCGTGAATGCGCATCACCACCTCGCTGAGCAGTTCACGGATTCCGTGAATGTTCAGGCTGAAGAAATTGATGGCCTCGTACCGGGTCAGCGCGAGCTGCTGCTCGCGGGTGAGCTCGTCCCACATCGGAGTGCCCGCAAGCGTGGTGAGGCTCTCGCTCATCCAGGGCATGTCCGGTTCGATCGCGTCGGGCCAGTCGAACATCGTGTACGGGTTGTAGTACCCGGACTCGGCCATGCTCTCCAGCCGGTCCAGCTCAAGCACGACCGGTTCGATCTCAGACACCGCCATTTACTCGCCCTTCCACAACAGTGATGCAATTGGTTCAGCTTCAACGAGCCGATCTGATGTCCGCGCGCACATGGGCCGGCACCGGTGAACCGCATTCGTGACGACCGAAGGCGGCATTGCCCGAGGCCGTGGAATGGATCACCTTGTTGTACGTCGACCCCAGGCACAGTTCCTGGAAGTCCTTCGTGTCCGGGGACAGCCGCGCGGCCAGCTGCGCCTTGGCGATGTCGACGCTCTTGAGGACCCCGTCCTCGTCCTCCACCTCCACGCACGCGTGCGGCAGGTCCAGGGCGCCGCCGAGCACACCGCAGAACCAGCCCCGCTTGGCCTCGGCCCGGTACCCGGCCTCCCGGAACCGCTCGGCCAGCAGCAGGCTCGCGGCGATGCAGCTGGTCGCGCCCAGCTCGTGGACGAGCCGGTAGTCGGCCTGCATCGCGACCGGGATCATCTGCCAGCGGTAGCCGGAGTCGAGGTAGTCGCGGGTCAGGGTGCGCAGCTCGGGGGAGACCAGCGGGGTGCGCGCCCCGGTCGTGGTGACCGTCGCCGCGTACTCGGCCGTGCCGGAGCCCGGCCCCGGCATCGCGCCGCCCTCGACGGCGCCGCCGAAGCGGACGACGTCGGGCGCCTCGAAGCGCCAGGGCGCCGGCCCCTCGCACTCGGTGCACTCCAGGTGCACCCGGAAGTCCCAGGACTTCGGACGCAGCAGCCCGTCCAGCGGGCGGCCGGCGAATCGGAACAGCATGCGGAACGCCAGTTCCGGCTGCGTGTTCGTCTTCTGCGAATACATGCCGAGGTTGTACAGGTCGTTCATGTCGAAATAGCGCACTCCCGCGCGCTCCTCGAACGGAAGAGAAGCCTCGACGAGCGTGTCGATGTCGGCCGGGCCGCAGCGCAGCAACTCACGCGCCGCGGACTCCGACTGGGTCTTCTCGGAATACTCGGCAGGGACGAACTCGATGGAATCCGCCACCTTTTCCCAGGGTAGGCCCGGGATTTCGGTTCGGTCTGACACGGACTACCTCTCCGGCGCGATGAACACGCCGACGGTCCGGGCGCCGCCGTTTTCGGCCGGCCCCCGTCGGCTTCTGTCTGAATCCCTGGAACGAACTTGACGGTACCAGCCATCATTTGGCGGGCAACAGGCAGTTTTCACACGCGTTCCCATGCGTTTTGCACAGCGGAAACCGGCTATGCCATTCCGGTCGCCGCGACGACGCCCGAGGCCACGATCCGCAGCTCGCCCTGCTCGTAGCGCCGCTTGCACTCCCTGCGCTGCACCTTGCCGCTGGACGTCTTCGGCAGCCCGCCGCGCCGTACGACGACGACGTCGTCCGGCGTGATCCGGTGGCCCTCCCGGATCGCGTCGTACACCCGGGCCCGCACCACCCCGGCACCCGGGGAGTTGAGGAGCCGGCCGTCCGCCTCCACGACCAGGACGAGCCGCTCGGCCACCCCGTCCTCGCAGGAGAAGGCGCTCACGCTGTTCGGGTGCAGCCCCGGCACGGCACGCTCGGCGGTCAGCTCGAAGTCCTGCGGGTAGTGGTTGCGGCCCTTGCGGATGATGACGTCCTTGAGCCGTCCGGCGACGTACAGCTCGCCGCGGTGCAGGAACCCGAGGTCCCCGGTGCGCAGATGGGGCCGGCCGGGGGGGGGCGCGGGCGCCCGCCCGGGGCCCGCCCCCCACCCCCCCTCACGCCCCCCCCCCGCCGATCCCGCCGCCCCGCGCGCGCGGCGCGGCCCCCACACACCCCC
>NZ_JBHYKM010000064.1:31254-43854 GCF_042741435.1 Streptomyces sp. NPDC058955
TGGTTGCGGCCGTTGCGGTTGATGACGTCCTTGCGCCGTCCGGCGACGTACCGCGCGCCGCGGTGCAGGCACCCGCGGGCCCGGGGGCGCTGGGGGGGCCGGCCGGCCGGGCCCTCGTCCGCGAGGCGGGCCCGGAACGTCTCCTCGGTCTCCTCGGCCCGTCCGAGGTAGCCGGCGGCCGTGCAGGGGCCGTCGACCCAGATCTCGCCGACCTGCCCCTCGGGCAGCGCGACGCGGGTGGCGGGGTCGACGATCCGCACCCGGGTGGGGCCCGAGGTGACCCCGTTGCTCACCAGGGGAACGGCGCCGTCGGCGCCTTCGTCGGCGAGCCGCACGACGCCGTCGCTCAGGGAGGCCGCGGAGACCCACAGCGCGTGGGGCTCCTGGCCCGCGGGCGAGGCGGTGGTCATCAGGGTGTTCTCCGCCAGGCCGTAACCCGGGCTCATGGCACGGGGGTCGAAGCCGTACGGCGCGAACGCGTCGATGAAGGAGCGGACGGCCGCCCAGCGCACCGGCTCCGCACCGTTGGCCGCGGTCCGCCAGCGGGACAGGTCGCCCACGGCGCCGGTCCTGCCCTCCGCCGCGGCACGCGCGCACAGTTCGTAGGCGAAGCTGGGCGCCGCCGAGTGGGTGCCGCCGAACCGCGCGATGGCCTCCAGCCAGCGCGCGGGACGGCGGATGAACGCCTCGGGGGCCATCAGATAGGCCGGCATGCCCGCCCACAGCGGCATCACGATGCCGAACAGCATGCCCATGTCGTGGAAGTGGGGCAGCCAGCTCACCACGGTGCCGTCCGGCTCGCACGGGCACGCCCGGTCCGTCTCGGCGGCGTTGGCGAGGAAGTTGGCGTGGGTGACCATGACCCCCTTGGGCCGCCCCGTCGAACCGGAGGTGTACTGGAGCAGCGCGATGTCGCCGGGGCCCGGCAGCGGCGGCTCGGGGGCGTCCGCGTCGTACGCGAGGGTGTCGGTGGCCAGCACGGTGAGCCCGGCCAGGGCGGGCGAGTCGCCGAACCGCTCCTGGAGGTCGCGGGCCGCCTCCGCGGTGGTCAGGACGGTGGAGGTGCCGGCGTCGTCCGCGATCCGGCGCATCCGCTCCACCTCCGCGAGGCGCCGGGGCACCTGCACGGGCGCACCGGCCACCCGCCCGTACATGCACCCCAGGACGGTCCGGACGAACTCCAGGCCGGCCGGGTACATGAGGACGGCGTTGCCGCCGGCGAGTCCGGCGGCGGCGAAGGCGGCGGCCCGCAGCCCGGCACAGGCGTGCAGCTCGCGGTAGGTGAGGGTCTCGTGGGGCACTTCGCCGTCGCGTAGATAGACGAAGGCGGTCTCGTCGGGCTGCTTCTCGCTGCACAGCCGCAGGGCGTCGGGAACGGTGCGCACGTCTGTGCTCGTGCTCGTCTGCGATCCGATGCTGCTCACGGTCAGGATCTCCTTGTCGGCCTGTCGTGACGGAAGGTTCGGCGGGGAGGCCCGGAGCTGTGGCGCCCGGGACCCCCGGGGGAGGCCGAGGGGGCGCGTCGTGGTGCCCGCCGTTCGGGCACGGCGTGCCGTCGGGGCCGATGTGGTCGAGGAACGGTCCAGGTCAGGAGTCGAGGGGCCGGCGGCCGTCCGGGGACGAGGGGCCCGGGGCGCCGGCGGGCGGTGCCGGTGCGCATTCCTCCGCCGTCGTCAGGGTCTTCTCCAGCGCCTCCAGCACCGCGGCGGTCACCTCCGCGGCGGCGGGGACGACGTCGGCCAGCAGCAGGTATCCGTGCACCAGCCCCGCGCCCTCGACGTGTTCCACCGGGACGCCGGCGGCGGCCAGCCGGTCGGCCAGCGCGACCCCCTCGTCGTGCAGCGGGTCGTACTCGGCGGTGCCGAGCACCGTGGGCGGCAGCCCGCGCAGATCGGCGCGGAGCAGGTCGATCGCGGGGTCGGTGCCGTGCCGCGGATCCTGCACGTACTGCTCGTAGTACCACCGCAGGTCGTCGACGTCGGTCAGGTAGCCCGAGCCGTAGGCGCGCAGGGACTCCGACGTCATCCGCGGGTCGGCGGGCGGGTACACGAGCAGCTGGGCGCCGAAGCGGACGTTCCCGTGGTCGCGTTGGTGCATGCCGATGCCGACGGCCAGGCCGGCCCCCGCGCTGTCGCCGGCGATCACGTGGGCGCGGCCGGGGAAGGCGCCGGCCGCCCACTCGGCCGCGGCGATGCCGTCCTGGAGGGGGCCGGGGTAGGGATGTTCGGGCGCGCGCCGGTAGTCGACGGAGACCACGACCGCTCCGAGGGCGGCGGAGACGCGCCGGCAGACCGTGTCGTGGGTGTCGACGTCGCCGACGGTCCAGCCGCCCCCGTGCAGGTACGTCACCAGGCGGTTCCGGTCGGTCAGCGGCAGGTACGTCCGCACACGGAAGTCGCCGTCCAGGCCGTCGATCCACCGGTCGGTCACCGCGCCGACGAGGTCCCGCGTGGCGTCGCGGCGGGTGTGCGCGGCGCCTTCGGCGTACCGCCGGCGCACCTGGTCGACGGTGAGGGTGCGCGCCGGAGCCTGTGGGTCGACCGCCTGCCAGTGGATCAGGGCGCGGATGAAGCGGTCCAGGGGCACGAGACTCTCCTCGGGTCACACCAGCCAGGTGGTCGGCGGGGGTTCGGAACGGCACCGCCGACATCCGCGGTTCGCCGGGGACGGCTCCCGCCGGAGCGCCGTGCGGGCGCGGCGGGTCGGCGGAGCGGGAACGGCGGGGCGGGGGACGGCGGTGCGGCGCGGTGGTGCGGGCACGGTGGTGTCGCGGAGGGCCGCTCGCCGGCACCGTGCCAACGGGCGGAGGACGGCCCGGAACAGGTGGGTGAGGGCGGGCGCGGGCGCCCGGTGAACCGTCGCGATGATCGCCGGACGAACGGCGGAGGGTGCGGACGCCGGACGGAGCCGTTGCCCGAAACGCTACAACGCGGACCCCCGCCCGGTGCATATGCAGTTCTCATGACTTCCGGTTAAAACTCCAGCCCGGGCGGACCGGCGGGGCCGGGCGGGAAATACCCCCGAGGGGTAGGTGATGTCCTGATGGCGATACGGATGATGGCTGGGAATGATCGCCGTCGGCCCCTGCCGACCACGTGACAGTTGCGTCGCGCGTGAATAGGCTGACAAGCGGATCGGCGGCTGCTAGCGTGCGCGCCGATGACGGTTGAAGATGGGGGAGACATGTTCACCGACTCTGTAATCTTCCGTTCACTCGTGAGCCGCACGCTTCTCAAATGATGCGTGACGCGCGAGCGCGGCGGCGGTCGGCGGTTCGGCCGGCGGTCCGCTTTCGCGTCGATTCCTCCTTCGGGTGTTGATCCGGTGAACGTCGCGGGTCGCGCGGATTTGTCGTCCCGCAGTGCGGCCCGGACGAGAACGCGGCTTTATCGCCGTGTCATTCGGACGCATTGCCTCCGTCGAAGGCGGCGGAGAACGCGAGGAAAAACGACGGTGACGGCCGGCCCTCATTACGTCGAAGGTTCAGTCCAATCATTGCGGAGCTCCGCGGTCCTTCTCCCGGGCCGTACTCCGTCATGTCCGGGGTCCGACGTGTCCATCCGCGTAGACGAGGGGCATTCGCGGTGTGATGTCCGATTGATCCACCCTGGCGCAGGGTGGCGTGCTGCCGTTAGGGTCCTGCGCCGTGCGCACTCGAAGGGCGGAAAATCGATGTAAGGTTCAACTTTCAGAACTCATTCGAAAACTAGGCGCGCTGCACCGCTGTCCCTTCGTACAGTAGTGCTACGCTCGGCGAGAGTTGCCCGTCACGAGTCGGATCGCCGCAGGTCCTGCATAAGGCGAGCCGACGGCGGCGGCCGGGAATCGGAGGGGCTGAGAGCCCGAGTGGTCCTTGGCTGATGATCGAAAAACTACGTTGGGGGACGAGTTGAGAATCGATGTCTTCATGTCCGACGGCCTGCACCTATCACGTTTCGGGCTCACAGCCCTGCTGGAGCGCCACGAGGACATTCGAGTCGTCGGATCGTCGGAGGACAACCGGAGCGCGCTTGAGTTCGCCGAATTACACAGCCCCGATGTAGTGATCCTCAGTTTAGAGGATGCCGACAGCGATGCGATCTCCATTGCCGAGAAAATCGCCGGCCTACCAGGCTGTCGTAGCATGCTGCTTGTCACCTCATCCACCCGATCGATCGTCCGGCAGGCATTCGCCGCCGGAATCGGCGGAATCGTCGAACGAAGCATGCGACCCCGCCAGTTCTTCGAAGCCATCCACCGCGTGCACCAGGGCGAAAGGGTCTTCGACGCCGAGCTGACGGTCGCCGCCCTGGTCAACGAGGACTGCCCGCTGACCGCCCGGGAGTTCGCCGTGCTGGAGAACATCTCCCGGGGCGACACCATCGACGAGGTCGCGGCGCGACTCCACCTCTCCCGGGGAACCGTACGCAACTACCTCTCGTCCGTCGTGGCGAAGCTGCACGCGCGCAACCGGATCGACGCCCTGCGGATAGCCCAGAAGTCGAACTGGATCTGATCCGCGCGCTCCCGCGCGGATTCCGCGTGCGCCGGGGCCCTTTTCCTCCGTGGACATCGCGTCCCTGCGGACCGCCCCGGCGCACGCGCCCATTCCTCCCCGCCCGTCCTGGCGGACTCCCCACCGCGGATCGCCCGCCGGCCCGCGCCGGCGCGCCCTCGAGAACCCGCCCTTCCCGCGGCCCCTTCGCACCCCGTCGCCCCGACTCCGCTCGGGCGACGTGTCGTTGATCCGTAAGCGGGCCGGTGTGCGGGAAGCGTGCCGTCGAGCCGTGGGCCAGACCGGCGCGCGGCGGGGTCTCGGAGCGGTGCCGCTCCCTGCCACGACCGGCCCCTTTCCCCATCCCTGACAGGACCACGAAGGGCCTCACACCCCCATGGATTCCACCGAGTTGTTGTCACAAGCGCTGCACGTGATCGCCGCGCTCGCCGTCGTCCTGGTCCTGGCCCGGGTCGGACGGACGTGCGCCCGCTGGCTGAGGCAGCCGGAGGTCGTCGGAGAGGTCACGATGGGCCTGCTCGTCGGCCCCGTCGTGCTCGCCGTGGCCGACCGCGAACTCTTCGACGCGCTGGTGCCGGCCGACGTGCTCCACGTCCTCAAGCTGGTCGGCCAGACCGGACTCGTCCTCTACCTGATCGGCCTCGCCCACAAGCTGCGGCTGGGCTCGGACGGGCCGTCGAAGCGCACCCTCTCCGCCCTCATCGCCGGCGCCTTCGCGCTGCCCCTCGTCACCGGCCTGGTCCTGGTGGGGATCATCGAGGTCACCGGCGACGAGGGAGCCCGCGGCGACGCGCCGTTCTCCGCCTACCTGCTGATGGTCGCGGTGGCCATGTCCATCACCGCCGTACCCGTCCTCTCCCGCATCCTCAGCGACCGGCGCATGAGCGACTCCATCGAGGGCCGGTCCTCCCTGGCGGCCGCCGTGGCCATGGACGGCCTCGGCTGGATCATGCTCACGCTCGCCATCGGGCTCGGCGCCGGCAACCTGACGGGACTCGGCAAGTCCGGCATCGCCCTCGTCGTGGGCGGCGGTTGCGCCTTCCTGCTGCGCGTCGTCCTGCGCACCGGGCCGGCCCGCCGCTTCGGCGCGAAGATGCCGAAGACGTCCGCGGTCCTCCTCGGCGCCGCCGCGATGGGCACGGCGCTGCTGACCGAGCACCTGGGCATGACCGCCATCGTCGGCGCCGCCATGGTCGGCCTCGCGATCAGCGGCGACACCATGGCCGCCTGGGTCGGGCCGGTGGCCTCCGTGTCGCGCGCCGGCCGCGCCCTGACCCCCGTCTTCTTCGTCGTCACCGGCGTCACCGTGCTCGTCCGCGCCTTCTCCGCCGCGTCCTGGGTGCTCATCGTCTCCGCGCTGGTGCTCGGTTGCGCCGGCAAGCTGGTCGGCGGCTACCTCGGCGCCCGGCTGGGCGGCATGAGCCGCGGCTCGGCCTACCGGATCGGGGCGCTCATGAACACCCGCGGCCTCACCGAACTGATCGTGCTGGAGGCCGGACACCGCGCCGGGATCCTCTCCGCGCAGATGGTCCTGGCCCTCATCGTGATGGCCCTGGCGACCACGGCGATGACGGGACCGCTGCTCAGCCTCGTCGAACGCGGCGAGCGGCGCCGCGGCGTCGAGCCGGCCGACCCGGTGCCCGCCCCGGCCGTGGCGGCCGAGAGCGGCTCCCGCTGACGGGCGGCACCCGCCCGGCCCCCGTGCAGAAGAACACCGCGGCAGGCATGCGAAATTCACGGATCGTGGTGTGACTCTAACCTCGCGCGGATACCGCGACTGTCGATAGCGTGATCAACGGAAGTCCGGCCCAGAATTCCCGATCGCGATTCCGGGAACTGCGCACATCACGGAGCCTCCCGCACCTGAAGTATCCATCCTTATTCCGCTCCTAGCGACGTCTTCGAGCGCGTTTAGGACCGAGGAGACACAATGGCTCGCACCAAAACGTTCGCGCTGAGCGCCGAAGAGATCGCACAGTTCGCCCGTGACGGCTACATCGGTCCCTTCGACCTGTACACCGAAGACGAGATGGAGGAGAACTACAAGGCGATCAGGCCGAAGCTCCTCCGGACCAAGACGTCCGTCTACGCCGACGGCCAGACGGAGTCCGGCAACACGAACCTGGCGGCGAGCTACGACCGGCACCTCGACGTCGACTTCCTCGCCGAGCACATCACCCGGCCGGAGATCGTGGACCGGGTGTCGAGCCTCCTCGGCCCCGACGTCCTGTGCTGGCGCACCGAGCTCTTCCCCAAGTACCCGGGCGACGAGGGCACGGACTGGCACCAGGCGGACAACTTCTCCAGCGTCGACGGCGCCAAGCACCCCCACATCGTGTGGCCCGAGGATGCGGAGTTCGGCGGCACCATCACCGCCTGGACCGCCTTCACCGAGGCGTCCGTCGACAACGGCTGCCTCCAGTTCATCCCGGGCACGCACACGTCCATGAACTACGACGAGTCGAAGATCATGGAGTACAACCCGGAGCTCATCAACAGCCAGGAGAAGGACGGCGTCAAGCGCGGCCTCTTCGGCTACGACTACCGGCAGC
Organism: Streptomyces sp. NPDC058955; assembly: GCF_042741435.1. Taxonomy (NCBI): domain Bacteria; kingdom Bacillati; phylum Actinomycetota; class Actinomycetes; order Kitasatosporales; family Streptomycetaceae; genus Streptomyces; species Streptomyces sp. NPDC058955. The sequence continues at coordinate 38,302 of NZ_JBHYKM010000064.1, forward strand.
TGCAGAAGGACCCCGACTGGCGTCCGGACGAGTCCAAGGCCGTCTCCCAGGTCATGCGCCGCGGCCAGTTCATCCTCTTCTGGTCGACCCTCATGCACGCGTCCCACCCGCACAGCGGCAAGACCGACCAGATGCGCCTGGGCTACGCCTCCCGCTACCTCCCGACCCAGGTCAAGGTCTACCCGTACTCCGACGAGCTCCACGAGTTCGGAGCGCGGGCCAGCCTCGAGAAGTTCGGCAACGTGCTGGTGGCCGGCAAGGACACCTACGGCCACAACCGCTTCGTCGAGAGCACCGTCAACGGTTTCCGCTTTCCCACGCAGTAGGAGAAACAGAACATGAGCGAGACGAACGAGCGCCTGGCGACGGAGACGCTGCAGGCGTGGGTCATCGACGAGTGCAAGCAGCTCGGCCTGCGCGTCACGGCCGCGTCGGACGACTTCTTCGAGGCCGGCGGCACGTCGCTGACCGCGGTGAAGCTGATGGAGCGCGCGGAGCGCGAGTTCGGCGACGACTCCCTCCCCGCCGACGAGCTCTTCACCACCAGCAAGATCTCCGAGATCGTGGCCAGCATCCAGCGCCACAGCAAGCTCGCGAGCTAGCGCGGTGGGCGTGGCGACGGACGACAAGTGGGTGATGCGCCTCAAGGAGGCGGCGGAGCCCGCCGGCACGCTGTTCTGCTTCCCGTACGCGGGAGGCAGCCCCGAGACCTTCCGCGCCTGGTGCGACGGGATCGCGGACGACATCGAAGTGCTGTGCGTGGTGCTGCCCGGCCGGGGGCGCCGTCTCAAGGAGGCGCGCTACGAACAGTGGCAGCCCCTGGTGGACGACGTCTTCGAGGCCCTCTCGCCCTACTTGGACCGCCGCCACGCCTTCTACGGCCACAGCTTCGGCGGCCGACTGGCCTACGAGCTGTCCCACCGTGCCGCGGCCGCGTACCCGGGAAGGACGAAGCGGCTGTTCGTCTCCGGCTGCCGGAGCCCCGACAGCCCGCAGCGCCGCCCGTACATGCACGAGATGTCGGAGAGCGACTTCCGCGACGCGGTGGCCGCCATGGGCGGCACGCCGGCGGAACTGTTCGGCCAGGAGCGGCTGTTGCGCCTCCTGATGCCGACCGTGCGCAGCGAGATCCGGCTCGCCGAGATCTGGGACCACCGCCACCCCGCGGGCGTGGACGTTCCCATCACCGCCATCTACAGCCCGGACGATGCGATTGACAGCCGGAACACCATGAGTGGCTGGCAGGAATTCACCACACGGGACTGCGAACTGGTCGAGGTTCCCGGCGGCCACTTCTTCGTGGACAGCCACCCGGAGCACATCACGAGAATCGTCAACACACGTCTGAGGAATGCGGATGGATAAGATCGCCCTTTCGGAAGCGGCACTCTCTATTCATCGGAAGGTCAATGGGGCCGATGCCGCCTATCCGGAGAAGAGCCTGAAGGAGCTCTTCGAGGACGCCGCCGGCCGTCGTCCGGACGCCGTCGCGCTCGTCCACCGGGAGCGCTCCTTCACCTACCGCGAGCTCAACGGCCTGGCGAACAGCCTGAGCGGACGGCTCACCGCGGCCGGAGTGGAACCCGGGCACGTCGTCGGACTGTCCGTGAAGCGTTCGCCGGAGCTGATCGTCGCCATGCTGGCGATCATCAAGGCCGGCGCCACCTACCTCCCCGTCGACCGGACCTGGCCGGACGAGCGCCTGAACGGGATCCTCGGCCAGGCGAGCTGCACGGCCCTGCTGACCGACGCCGCCGACGAACTGGCCGGGCGCTTCCCGGCGCTGCGGGTGGTCCCCGTCGACCTGCCGACGCTGGACGCGGACGCGCAGAACCCCGCCCTGCGGGTCGACCCGGACGCCCTCGCCTACATCGTCTTCACCTCGGGATCGACCGGTTCCCCCAAGGGCGTCCCGATCCGGCACCGCGGCATCGTGCGCCTGGTGACCGACCCCACCTTCGTCACCCTCGACGAGAACGCCGTCATCCCCCAGCTGGCGTCCGTGTTCTTCGACGCCGCGGCCTTCGAGATCTGGGGCGCGCTGCTGAACGGCGGCACCTGCGTGCTCTACCCGTCGGACCACGTCCGGCTCTCGGAGCTGAAGCGGCTCGTGCAGCAGAACGGCGTCACCGCGCTCTTCGTGACGACGGCGCTGTTCAACGTGATCGTGGACGAGGCGCCGGGCACGCTCGACACCGTGACCACGATCCTCACCGGCGGCGAGGCCCACTCCCTGGGGCACATCGAGAGGGCCCGGAACCACTACGGGAACGGCAAGGTCGTCAGCGTCTACGGACCCACCGAGTGCTCCGTGTTCGCCACCTACTACCCCGTCGTGGCCTCCGTCCAGGGCGACACCGCGCTGCCCATCGGACTGCCCATCCAGCACACGTCCCTGTACATCGTCGCGGACGGCGCCCTGTGCGCGCCCGGCGAGGTCGGCGAGGTGTGCCTGGCCGGCCCGGGGCTGTCGCCCGGCTATCTGGGCATGGCCGAACTGACGGCCCGGAAGTACGTCGAGTACGACATCGACGGCGTGAAGACGATGCTGTACCACACCGGGGACCGCGGCTTCTGCCGGGAGGACGGCAACGTCGTCTTCCAGGGCCGACTGGACGACCAGGTGAAGGTCAACGGCTTCCGCATCGAACTGGGCGAGATCACGCACTTCATGAACGAGGTGCCGTACGTCAAGCAGAGCTACGTCACCACCACCGAGAAGGAATCCGGCGAGAAGGTCGTGGTGGCGTTCGTGGTGCCGGCCGGCGCGGACTGCACCCCCCAGGCATGCCATGACCATCTGGTCACCAAGATCCCCCGGTTCATGGTTCCCGGGCAGATCCACGTGCTCGACAGCCTGCCGCTGACGGGCTCGGGCAAGGTCGACCGGAAGGCCCTGCTGGCAGCCGTGGAAACCCTCAACGAGAACGAGCGAAGGGCACCGATCCAGTGACTGGGTTGAGCATCAAGGCAGCGACCGTCTGGCTCCCGGAGGGCAAGGAGCGTCCCGCCGAGGACGCGGTCACCGCGGCGGACCTCGAACGCCTCGGCGTCTCGGAGCTGTACGTCGCTCCGGACGACATGGCCCCGCCGCAGATGGCCGTGCTGGCCGCGGAGACCACGCTGGCGAAGAGCGGCGTCGAGCCGAACTCCGTCGGCACCCTGGTGCACTCCTTCAGCTACCACCAGGGCTTCGACATGTGGTCGCCGGCGCACTACGTCGCCCACGGGGCCGGGGTCCTCGAAGGACTCCCCATCAACGTCCAGCAGCTGTGCAACGGCGGCGGGGTGGCCCTGCAGGTCGCGGCCAAGTGGCTGCTCGCCACCCCCGACACGAGCACGGTCCTCGTCACCAGCGGCGACCGGTTCTGCGGGCCCGGATGGGACCGCTGGTCCTCCGACGACGACGCCGCCTACTCGGACTCGGCGACCGCCGTCCTGCTCGGACGGACCGGAGAGGGCGAGGACTTCCTCCACCTCCGCGCCCTGGAGACGACCACGGACAGCCGGTGGGAGGACCAGGTGCGCGGCAGCGCCCCCTTCACCTCCGTCCCGCTCGGGCACGGCTCCCCGATCGACCTCCGCCCCGGCAACAAGGAGTTCAGGGAGTCCGGCCGGGTGGCCGACATGGTCAAGGTCGCCATCCCCCAGGTGCACGAGCTCGTCCGCCGCTGCCTGGCCTCGGCCGGCATCGAGGCGTCGGACATCAGCGGCGTCGCCCTGCCGCGTCTCAGCCGGGCCATGCGCGAGGGCATGCACAAGCCCGCCCTCGCCGAGGTGATCGGGGGAGACCTCGTCTTCGTCGAGCCCGACACCGGCTGCCTCGGCGCCGGAGACCTCCTCGCCAACCTGGTGGACCTCGAGGCCGTCCTCGAACCGGGCCAGTACGGCCTGCTCCTCCAGGGGTCCGCCGGCTACACGTTCACGTGTGCCGTGGTCCAGGCGCCCGAGAAGTAGCACGGGAACGGGGAGGCGCGGCCATGACGTCGAGCACTTGGGATCGCGGAACGTACGCCCTCTGGCACGGGACGGTGCCCACGTCGACGATCCTCGACGAGAGCGGGCCGGAGGACCTGTGGGTCAGGGGCGAGGGGTCCTGGCTGATCGACGCCGCCGGACGCCGCGCCCTCGACGCCCGGGCGGGCGTGGGCAACATGACGCTCGGCTACGGCCGGGACGACGTGGTGGAGGCGATGAGCCGGCAGGCCCGCGAGCTGCCCTACGTCTGCATGGTGCGGTGGGAGCTGCCGGCCCCCGTGGTCGTCGAACTGGCCGGGGCCCTCACCGACATCGCCCCCGCCGGCCTCGACCGGGTCCGGTTCACCCACACCGGCGGCGCGGCGGTCGAGAGCGCCATCCAGATGGCCCGCGGCTACCACCGCAACACCGGGAAGCGGGACAAGCGCCTCGTGGTGGGCCTGCGCGACAGCTACCACGGCAGTCCGCTGGCCGCGATGGCGGCCAGCGGCCAGCGCATGATGCACTGGCGCTTCGGCCCGATGCCGGAGGGGTTCCACCACATACCGGAGCCGACCGACGACACCGGCGCCGAACTCGCCGCCCAGCTGGACGAGGTGGGACCCGAGCGCATCGCGGCGCTCGTCCTGGAGCCGGTGAAGGGGCGGAACGGACAGCCCCTCCCCGACGCCTACCTCCGGGCGGCGCGCGCGTACTGCACGGAGCACGACATCCTGCTGATCCTCGACGAGGCGTTCACCGGCTTCGGCCGGATGGGCGAGATGTTCGCGGCCGGGATCTCCGGCATCTCGCCGGACATCATGTGCCTCGCGAAGGGCATCACCGCCGGCTATTCGGCCCTGGGCGCGGTCCTCGCCACGGACCGGATCTACCAGGCGTTCGACAGCGCCACCACGGTGTTCGCCCACGCGTCGACCACCGACGGCCACCCGGTGGCCTGCGCCGCCGCGCTGGCCACGATCCGGGCGTTCGCCGCCGAGGACCTGGTGCCGCGCGGCCGGGTCCTCGGCCGGCTGCTCGGCGACCGGCTGGAGGACCTGCTCAAGGGGACGCCCGTCCTCGGAGGCATCCGGGTCGTCGGCGCCTACGTGGGCATCGACCTCCTGGACCGGGAGGGCCACCCCATCTCGATGCGGGACCGGCGCCACCTGGAGGCGGCGTGCCGGCGCCAAGGCCTGCTGGTCCACTACACGCCCGACACCGTCATGCTGATGCCTCCGCTGACGATGACCACCGAGGAGGCGGAGTTCGCGGCGGAGACGTTCGCGAGCGTGGTGACCGCGCTGGGCCCCGGATTCGGTTCCTAGCCCTCACCCGGCTCCTCCCCGAGGCCCGTGCCCTCGACGTGTCCCGCCGATCCCCCACCCCCCGGGGAGCGGCGCCCGACACGTCGGGGCACGGGCCGTGTCGCGTGCCCGGGCCGCGGGGTTCGGGTTCCGGGGTCCGGAAGGGCGCGAGCCGTTCCGCCCCGCCGCGCCCGCCTAGAGCGTGTCTCTTTGATCGGCTGGTCGGTTGATCGGATGTGTCCGTCCGGTTAGTAATCACTGATGCGATGTGGGACCGGATCGAGCCGTT
>NZ_JBHYKM010000065.1:0-43122 GCF_042741435.1 Streptomyces sp. NPDC058955
GGGCACAACGGAACGGCACCCTCAGCGGTGCCTCCGCGCCCCGAGCCTGGACCCGCACCCGTACGGAGCCGTACAGCCGGTGCGGGTTCAGGCGCAGAAGCCTAGGCCCGGCGGACGGGCGCCGTTCCGTGTGCCCACCCGTTCCGCCCTGCGGAACGCCTGCCCACACGGAGGGCCGGCGGACGGCGCCGCCCCGAAGACGCGCCCCGCGCGCACCGGGCGTGCAGGGTGGGCACCGCCCTGGCGGGACGCCTGCCCGCAGGGGCGGGGCCTCGGGGGGGTAACTCGGGGCATTGACAGGGTAGTTGGTCTAGGCCAATGTGGCGGCATGCCGAGACCCCGTCTGCGTCACGCCGCCCGCGCCGCACTCGCCGCCCTCGTCCCGCTGGCCCTCCTCGGGGCCGTCGCCGGTCCCGCGCGGGCCGCGACGTGGCCGGAGCCCGTGCCCGTCGTGTCGCGGGTCGAGACCACGGACCCGGTCGTGTTCATCACCATCGACGACGGCTGGTTCCACGACCCCGCCGCCGCGGAGCTGCTGCTCGACCGCCGGGTGCCGGCCTCGCTGTTCCTGCTGCCGGGGGCGTACTCGTACGACTCCGGCTACTTCCACCGGCTGCTCGACCACGGCCGGGTGCGGGTGGAGAACCACACGGTCGGCCACCCGGACCTCACCACGCTCGACGCGGCCGGGCAGCGGGCCGAGGTCTGCGGGGCGCGGGACGCGCACCTCGCGGAGTTCGGCGACGGGCCGCGGCTGCTGCGCCCGCCGTACGGGGCGTACGACGCGACCACCCGGACCACCGCCCGCGCCTGCGGGGCGAAGGCCGTGGTGACGTGGACGTACGACCTGACGACCTGGGGCGGCTGGACGCCGCCGTCGCCGTCCCTGCGGGCCGGCGACATCGTCCTGCTGCACTTCAACGAGACGCTGGAGCAGGACCTGGAGCGGGCCCTGGCCCTCGCCGAGGCGGCCGGGCTCACGCCCGCGCCGCTGCGGGAGTACGTGCCGGAGGGGTAGCGCTACAGGATGACGTGCGGGAGGAAGCGGGCGTACTCGTCGGTGACGGGGCCCGAGGACTCCCGGATGCCGAGTCCCGCGGCCTCGTCCTCGACGACCCACGCGCCGAGCAGCGTGCGGTTGCCGTCGAAGTCGGGGAGCGGGGCGAGGCCCTGGTAGCAGCAGGGTTCGTCGCGCACGGTCGGCGCGCTGCCGGGCTCGTGCAGGGTGACGCCGGCGCCCTCCCGGCCGAGCAGCGGCTTGGCCGCCCAGCCGGTGGTGCCGGCCAGTTCGCGCGGCCCGTCGAGATAGGCGGGCAGCAGGTTGGGGTGGCCGGGGTAGAGCTCCCAGAGGATCGCGAGCAGCGCCTTGTTGGAGAGCAGCATCTTCCAGGCGGGCTCGATCCAGCAGGTGGTGCCGGAGCCGCCGCCGTTGTCCAGGGTGGACAGCACGTGCTTGCCGAAGCGGTCGGTGACCAGCCACTCCCACGGGTAGAGCTTGAAGCAGCTGCGGATGAACCGCAGTTTCTCGTCGACGAAGCGGCGGGAGAGCCGGTCCCAGCCGATCCGCTCCACGGAGAGCGCCTCGGTGGCGAGGCCGGCCTGCTCGGCGGTCTCGCGCAGGTACGCGACCGTCATCAGGTCCTCGCCGAGCTCGTCGCTCTCGGAGTGGGCGAAGTGGACGGGGCCGGGCGGCAGCAGCGGCGCCTGCCGCTTCCAGGCGTCCACCAGGCGCTCGTGGAGCGAGTTCCACTGGTCGGCGCCGGGGAAGCGCTCCTCCATCCAGAACCACTGCGGGCTGGCCGCCTCCACCAGCGAGGTCGGGGTGTCCGCGTTGTACTCCAGCATCTTCGCCGGGCCGGTGCCGTCGTAGACGAGGTCGAAGCGGGCGTAGAGGGAGGGCAGTTCGGCACGCCGGCGCCAGGACTCGGCGACCCGCTCCGCGATCCGCGGGTCGGTGATGCCCAGATCGGCGAAACGGTTCCGCTCGACGATGTGCGCGGCGGCCGCGAGGCACATGGCGTGCAGCTCCTCGACGACCTCCTCCAGCGCCTCGACCTCGGGCAGCGTGAAGGAGTAGTACGCGCTCTCGTCCCAGTACGGGCGCAGCGAACCGTCCGGGTAGCGGGTCAGGGGGTAGACGAGCCCCTGCTCCTCGACCGTCTCCTGCCAGCCCGGGCGGGGTTCGATGGTGTGCCGTTCCATGGTGCCGGTCCGCCCGTCTCAGCCGCCGCTCGACCCGGAGGACGAGCAGCCGAAGCCGCCGGTCTCGACGGCCTTCTTGTCGAAGCTGCCGCCGGTCACGCGCGCGTTGCTGACGCGACCGCCGTAGTAGTAGGCGCCGCGGGCGTTCGAGCCGTCGTCATCGTCGTCGTCCCCGCCGCCGGTGTCGCACCGGTAGCCGGGCAGCTCCTCCAGCGTCACCGGGTCCGCGCACCGGCGGTCGGGTTCGGCGCCGCAGGCGGTGATCGTCGCCGCGAGCACGCCCATCCCGCCGAGCACCACCGTGCTCGACCTGAGCCTCCGCATGTCCCTCGCCCTCCCCTTCGCGTGGCCGCGCACCGTCCTGTGCGCGTGGCGTGTCCGCGCGGCCGTTCGTATGACCGCAGGGCTCGCGACCGCACAGTGTAGGCCGCCGCTTTCCGGCCCCGACACCTAGAGTCGTTTCGTGCTCTTCGGTATGGTTTGCGCGCTCGGATCGGCGCTGTGCTTCGGCGCCGCCACCGTCTTCCAGGCCGCCGCCGCCCGCGCGGCCGAGCCCGGGACGGGCAGCGGGGTGGACGTCGGGCTGCTGTGGCGGGCGCTGCGGCAGTGGCGGTACGTCGTCGGGCTGGGCCTCGACGGCCTCGGCTTCCTCCTGGAGGTCGTGGCCCTGCGCTCCCTCCCCCTGTACGCGGTCGGCGCCGCGCTCGCCGCGAGCCTCGCCGTCACGGCGGCGCTGGCCTCCCGGATGCTCGGGGTGCGGCTGAGCCGGGTGGAGTGGGGCGCGGTGGCGGCGGTCTGCGCGGGGCTCGCCGTGCTGGCGCTCGCGTCGGGCCGGGAGGGGCACCGGCCGGGCCCGCCGGAGCTGCCGTGGGCGCTGCTCGGGATCGCGGCGGGGGTGCTGCTGCTCGGCGCGGCGGCCGGGCGGCTGCCGGACCGGCCGCGGGCGCTGGTGCTCGGCCTCGGGTCCGGGATCGGCTTCGGGGTGGTGGAGGTGGCGGTGCGGCTCCTCGACGGCGTCGATCTCGCGGACCCGGCGCTGTGGGCGCTGCTGCTCGGCGGCGGGGCGGCGTTCCTGCTGCTGACCTCGGCCTTCCAGCGGGGTGCCGTGACGACGGCGACGGCGGGCATGGTCCTGGGCGAGACGCTGGGCCCGGCGGCGGCGGGCGTCGTCTGGCTCGGCGACCGCACCCGCGAGGACCTCGGCTGGCTGGCGGTCACGGGCTTCGCGGTGGCGGTCGCGGCGAGCCTCGCCCTGGCCCGCTTCGGCGAGCCGCCCGCGCCCGCGCCGGAGCGGGCCGGGGAGCGAGCGGCGGCGGACTGACCCTCAGGCGCCGGTGCCCCGCGCCTCCAGGTACTGCTCGAAGGTGACCCGTCCGGTGGCGTGCCCGGGGGCCAGGTGGCCGCCCGCGCGGAAGGCGCGGTAGGCACGGCCGGCCAGCGGGAGGGAGAGGAGGCGGCGGGTGCGGCCGGTGGCGGCGAGGTGGGCGCGGGCCAGATCGGGGAGCGTACGGACCTCGGGGCCGCCGAGGTCGGGGACGCGGCCCGCGGGGGCGCCGGCGGCGAGCCCGGCCAGCCGCTCGGCGACCTCGGTCACCTCCACCGGCTGGTCCGAGACCCCGGCGGGCAGCGGCAGCACCAGCGGGACCTTCGCGGCGGCGTCCAGGACCCGCGCCACCAGGTCGTGGAACTGGGTGGCCCGCAGCACCGTCCAGCCGATCCCGGACGCCTCGACCAGCCGCTCCACCGCGTACTTGGCGCGGTAGTAGCCGAGCGGCACCCGGTCGACGCCGACGATCGAGATGTGGACGAGGTGCCGGACCCCGGCCCGGCGGGCCGCCGCGATCAGGGTGCGGGCGGCGTCCTCGTCCCCGCCGCGCGGGGAGGAGGCGCAGTGGACGACGGTGTCGACGCCGGCCAGGGCCGCGTCGAGCCCGGCCCCGGTCCGCAGGTCCACGGGGTACCGCGGCGAGCGGCGGCTCAGCTCGCGCACGTCGTGCCCGGCGGCGGAGAGCCGGGCGCACAGCGGCCTGCCGAGGGTGCCGGTGGCTCCCGTCACCAGGATCGTCTTGGTCGCCGTCGTCATCTCCGGGCTCCTTTCCCGCGCGGACGCTCCCCGCGGAGCGCCCCTCCCCCGGAGGACCGTCGGGGCCGCCCGGATGTGACAGCCCCCGGCCGCCGGCGCGGGACGCGCTCAGCCGCCCGCTTCCGCGAGGGCGGCGAACTGCCGGGTCGCATAGCCGAGCTTGTCCGGGTTCATCACCATCCGCACGTCGGTGATGCGCCCGTCCGGACGCGTGTCCACCGCGGCGACGCCGATGACCCGGGCGCCGATGTGGAGCACGACGCCGGGCGCGCCGTTGACCTCGGCGACGGTGACCGCGGCGCCCTCCTCGACGCGGCGGACGACGCCGGCGAGGAAGCGGACGACGTGGTCGCGGCCGCGGACCGGGCGGAGGGCGGACCTGACCTTGCCGCCGCCGTCGCCCCACCAGACGACGTCCGCCGCGAGGACCTTCTCCAGGCCCGCGAGGTCGCCCTCGCGGGAGGCGGCGACGAACGACTCGACGAACTCCCGGTGCCGCTCGGGCGCGGGCGGCTCGAAGCGGGCGGCGGCCCCGTCGTCGCCGGGCGCGGCGACCCGCCGGGCGGCCCGGCCGTACAGCTGACGGCAGTTGGCCTCGCCCAGGTCGAGCAGCCCGGCGATCTCCCGGTGCGGGTAGCCGAACGCCTCGCGGAGCACGTACACGGCCCGCTCGGCCGGGGTGAGCCGCTCCAGGAGCAGGAGCAGGGCCATGGAGACGTCGTCGCTCCGCTCGGCGGCCTCCAGCGGTCCCGCGCCGGGCGGTGCGCCGAGCAGGCCGCGGCCGTCCGTGAGGACGGGCTCCGGCAGCCAGGTCCCGGTGTACCGCTCGCGGGTGGCGCGGGCGGAGGTGAGCCGGTTGAGGCACAGGTTGGTGACGACCCTGGTGAGCCAGGCGCCCGGCCGGACCAGGGCGGCCCGGTCGGCTTCGCCCCAGCGCAGATAGGCGTCCTGGACGGTGTCCTCGGCCTCCTCTGCGGACCCGAGCATGCGGTAGGCGAGCCCGAAGAGCCGGGGCCGGTACGCGGTGAACTCCCGTGCGGCGGCCTCCGCGTCGGGCCCGGGACGCTCGTCCGGAGTGGGGTGCGACATCACGCCCCCACCCTGCCAGACCCCCGCCCCGCCGGCCCCCGCCCCGGGGGGTCAGCCGTCCTCCGGTTCCTGCCCCTCGTCGGGGCCGTCGGGGCCGCCGACGCCCTCCAGGACCCGGCAGAGGGCCTGGAGGGCGCCCTGCCAGGCGCTGTCGGGCGGGGTGCCGTAGCCGACGACCAGGCCCTCCAGGGAGCGGGGGACGTCCGGGTGGCGGAACTGGTCGAGGCCCTGGACCGCCAGGGCCTGCCAGGCGGCGGAGCGGAGGGCCGCCTGTTCGGTGCCGGGGGGCAGCGACAGGACCGCGTGCAGGCCGGCGGCGATGCCGCCGACGCGGATGCCGGGCGCGTGCGCGGCGAGCGCGGCGACGAGCTGGTCGCGGCGCTGCCGGTAGCGCAGCCGCATGGCCCGGACGTGCCGGTCGTGCGCGCCGGAGGCGAGGAACTCCGCGAAGGCGAGCTGGTCGGGGGTGCCGCACAGCCAGTCCACCACCCCGCCCTTCGCGGCGGCGACCTCGTCCACCAGCCCCTCGGGCAGGACCATCCAGGCGAGCCGCAGGCCGGGGGCGAGGGACTTGCTGGCGGTGCCGAGGTAGACGACCCGCTCCGGGTCGAGGCCCTGGAGCGCGCCGACGGGCTGCCGGTCGTAGCGGAACTCGCCGTCGTAGTCGTCCTCCAGGACGAACCCGCCGGTCGTCCGCGCCCAGTCGACGACCGCCGCCCGCCGGTCGGGCGGCAGGGCCCCGCCGAGCGGGAACTGGTGGGCGGCGGTCAGCAGCACCGCGTCGGCGTCCGCGCCCAACCCGTCGACGCGGGTGCCGTGTTCGTCGAAGGGCAGTGCCGGGGTGGCGAGGCCAGCGCCGCGCAGCAGCCCCGGGTACATGCCGATGCCGTACGACTCCACCGCCACCGCCCGCGCCCCGCGCGCCCGCAGGACCTGGCCCAGCAGCATCAGGCCGTGCGCGAACCCGGCGCAGACCACGATCCGTTCGGGCCGGGCGTGCACGCCCCGGGCGCGGGCCAGGTACTCGGCGAGGACGGTGCGCAGTTCGGCGCGGCCGCGCGGATCGCCGTACCCGAACGCCTCGTTGGGCGCGGTGGTCAGCGCCCGGCGGTACGCCTTGAGCCATTCCGCGCGCGGGAAGGAGGCGAGGTCCGGGGTGCCGCTCCGGAGGTCGTACGCGGGGGCGGGGGCGCGGCGCCGGAGGGACCGTGCGGCGGGCGGCTGCCACGGGGTGCCGCCGGGGGCGAGCCCGTCCGGCGCCGCGGGCGGGGCGGGGGGCGCCGGGGGTCCGGGGGCGGGCCGGGGCTCGGCGCGGCGGGCGACCCGGGTGCCGGAGCCCTGGCGGGCGGTGAGCCAGCCCTCGGCGACCAGCTCGGCGTACGCGTCGGCGACGGTGTTCCGGGCGACGCCGAGGTCCGCCGCGAGCTGGCGCGAGGACGGCAGCCGGCTGCCGGGCGCCAGGCGGCCGCTGCGCACGGCCTCGCGGAGGGCGTCCATGAGGCCGGCCCGCAGCCGGGTGCCGCGCAGGTCCAGGTGGAGGTCGGCGCCGAAAGTGGCCCAGTCGTTCCGCATGGGAATGGACCATAGCGGCATGCCATCGGCTTCGTACGGTGGCGCCATGACCACCACCGCAGCGCACTCCCCCGCCCCGTCCCTCGCCCACGAGCACACGCCGCGCATGCCGTTCTTCGAGCGGGCGCCCGAGTTCTACCGGGCGATGGTCCGGCTGGAGCAGGAGGCCGCCAAGGGCGTGGACCCGGTGCTGTACCACCTGATCAAGATCCGGGCCTCGCAGATCAACCACTGCGCCTTCTGCCTCGACATGCACACCAAGGACGCCCTCGCCGAGGGCGAGACCGTCGAGCGGGTCGTCCAGCTCGCCGCCTGGCAGGAGTCCCGCCACTTCTACACGGAGCGGGAGCTGGCCGCGATCGCCCTCACCGAGGCGGTCACCGTGCTCACCGACGGCTTCGTCCCCGACGAGGTGTACGCGGCGGCGGCCGAGCACTTCGACGAGGCCGAGCTGGCCCGGGTGATCGGCGCGATCGTCGTCATCAACTCGTGGAACCGGATCGCCGTCACCACCCGCATGGTCCCGGGCCACTACACCCCGCGCGCGCACTGAGAACGCGGGAGCCCCCGGCCGTACCGAGGTACGACCGGGGGCTCCGACGCGTTCAGGCGCGGACGAGGTCTCAGATGAGGCCGAGCTCGCGAACCGCGTCCCGCTCCTCCGACAGCTCCTTGACGGAGGCGTCGATGCGGGCGCGGGAGAAGTCGTTGATCTCCAGGCCCTGGACGATCTCGTACTTGCCGTCCTTGCAGGTGACGGGGAAGGAGGAGATCAGACCCTCCGGGACGCCGTAGGAGCCGTCGGACGGGACGCCCATGGAGGTCCAGTCGCCCTCGGCGGTGCCGTTGACCCACGTGTACACGTGGTCGATGGCGGCGTTGGCGGCCGAGGCGGCGGAGGACGCGCCACGGGCGTCGATGATCGCGGCGCCGCGCTTGGCGACGGTCGGGATGAAGGTGTCGGCCAGCCACGCCTCGTCGTTCACGACGTCGGCGGCGTTCTTGCCGGCGATCTCCGCGTGGAAGATGTCCGGGTACTGGGTGGCGGAGTGGTTGCCCCAGATGGTCAGGCGCTTGATGTCGGTGACCGAGGAGCCGGTCTTCTGGGCCAGCTGCGTCAGCGCGCGGTTGTGGTCCAGGCGGGTCATCGCGGTGAAGCGCTCGGCCGGGACGCCCTTGGCGGCCGACTGGGCGATCAGGGCGTTGGTGTTGGCCGGGTTGCCGACGACGAGGATCTTGACGTCGTCCGCGGCGTGCGCGGCGATGGCCTCGCCCTGCGGCTTGAAGATGCCGCCGTTGGCGGCGAGCAGGTCGCCGCGCTCCATGCCCGGGCCGCGCGGGCGGGCGCCGACGAGCAGGCCGATGTTCGCGCCCTCGAAGCCCTTGTTCGGGTCGTCGAAGATGTCGATGCCCTTGAGCAGCGGGAACGCGCAGTCGTCGAGCTCCATGGCGGTGCCCTCGGCGGCCTTGACGCCCTGCGGGATCTCGAGGAGGCGCAGCTTGACCGGCACGTCCGCGCCGAGCAGGTGGCCGGAGGCGATGCGGAAGAGCAGCGCGTAGCCGATCTGGCCGGCCGCGCCGGTCACGGTGACATTCACGGGAGTGCGGGTCATGGCGATCTCCGTAAGACAAGACAGCTGGCGGTGGGGTTTCCCTGCCCCTGAGGCTGGATATCGCTCACTTGATCGATCGATGTCTCGATGTGAAGAGATATCCGGCGGTCAGGCTATCGGACCCGGGCCCGTGCGCACCCCCACCCCCTTGTGGTGCGGCTCACCTCGCCACGCCGTTTCACTCTCCCGTGCAGCCGTCCTCCCCGCCGGAGAGGCTCGCGCAGGCGCGTACGGCGGCGCCGGAGGCGACCGGGATCATCGTGGTGTACGCGTCGGTGTCGCCGCCCGGGGGGACGTTCGCGACCTGGACGGCGGTCCCGTACTGGACGCTGACCTCGTCCCCCATGGCCGCTCCGGTGATCCGGGCCCAGGCGGCCGCGCAGACCTCGCTGTACCGGACCTCGACGAGGGCGGCGCCGAGCCGGGTGCTGGCGACGGTGGTGGCGAGCGGTCCGCCGCAGCCCATCCGCTCCGGGTCCTGCCCGCCGCAGTCGGCCCCGGTGCAGCTGACCCCGTCGGGGAGGCTGGGGCCGGGCGCGGGCGCGACGGTGGTGGCCGACGGGGTGGGGGCGGCGGCGGGCGGCGCGGCGGAGCCGCCCGGCCCGCCGAGGTCGGCGAGGAGGACGGCGGCGGTGACGACCAGGGCGGCGCCGGCGATCCCGGCGGCGTAGAGCAGCGGGGTGGCCCGCCGGGGCTTGCGGGGCGCGGGCCCCGGGGCGGGCGCGGGCGCGGGCGGTACGACCTTCCGGATGCGCAGGGTCCGGTCGGCGGGCGGCGCGTCCTGCGGGCCCGGCCGCCGGTCCGGTACGCCCTCCGGGCCGCGGGCCCCGTTCCGCATCCCGTCCCGTACCCCTTCCCGGGCCCCTTCCCGCGCCCCGTCCGGGGACGGTCCGGCGTCCGCCGCGTCCGCCACGGCCCGCTCGCGCAGCAGCCGTTTCCAGGCGCGGTCGGCATGCTCCCACCCGGCGGTGAGGGGGCCGAGGTCGGCGCCGGTGATGTCGGAGAGCGCGACGACGGCGCTCCTCGGCACGGACCGGCGGGCGTGGAGGTAGGCGTCCCAGTCGGCCCGGTCGTGTCCGGTGCGTTCGGCGACGGCGACGACGCCGAGGCCGCTGCGGTCGATGACCAGCCGCAGCCGTTCCACGAACGTCCTCACGTCCGGGTCCAGTTCGCCGGACAGCGCCTTCCACGCCGACATGCGCATCCCCCTCGTCGATGTTCCTCGAAGGATGGCAGCTCCCGGGGGCGAGCGGGACCCCGAACGAAGGGTCCGGATGTACCGGAATGGTCACCTCCGTGCCACAGCGGGCGGCCCGAACTTGCCCTTTCATTGGCGCGTACATGACCCTTGATCGCGACGGCGCCCGCCCTCCCACGGGGGAGAGGGCGGGCGTCGTCGTCACGTCCCGGCGCGCGGGCTCAGGTCACCGTCAGATGGAGGATGTCCTCCAGGAACGGGATCTTCAGCCAGGGCTTCGGCTGCACCATGAGCGCGAGCAGCACGATCAGCGAGCCCATCACGCCGTACGTGATCATGTCGGTGAAGCGCGACCGGACCGCGAGCATGCCCACCGAGGGCAGCACCCGCCGCAGCACCGCGCCGAGCAGCAGCGCGGCGCCGACCATCATCGTCCCGACCCGGAAGGACTGCCAGAAGGGATCCGTCCCCACCACGAGCAGCCCCGCCGCCGCCGTCCCCAGCACGAGGAGCAGCGGCCACTGCCGGGCGGGCGCCGGAGCGCCGCCGCCCGCCGCCCGGCCGCCGCCCTCGGGGCGGGCCGTGTCGGTGGTGACGGTCGGCGGCCGGCGCGAACCCCGCACCCGGCGGACCTTCGACACCCGGCCGCGCGGCAGCTCCCGCGGACCGTCAGGGCTCCCGGGGGCGGCCGGGCTCCCCGAGGTCATCTCAGAGCGCCGCGGCCGCGCGCTCCGCGGCCTCGACGACGTTCACGAGCAGCTGCGCGCGGGTCATCGGGCCCACGCCGCCGGGGTTCGGGGAGATCCAGCCGGCCACCTCGGAGACGTCCGGGTGGACGTCGCCGAGGATCTTGCCCTCGGCGTTGCGCGAGACGCCGACGTCGAGGACGGCCGCGCCCGGCTTCACGTCCTCCGGCTTGATCAGGTGCGGCACGCCGGCGGCGGCCACGATGATGTCGGCGTTCCGCAGGTGCGCCGAGAGGTCGCGGGTGCCGGTGTGGCACTGCGTCACGGTGGCGTTCTCGGAACGGCGGGTCAGGATGAGCGGCATCGGGCGCCCGATGGTGACGCCGCGGCCGACGACGACGACCTCGGCGCCGTTGATCTCCACGCCGTGGGCACGGAGCAGGGTGACGATGCCGTTCGGGGTGCAGGGCAGCGGCGCGGGCTCGTTGAGCACCAGCCGGCCGAGGTTGGTCGGGTGCAGGCCGTCGGCGTCCTTCGCCGGGTCCATCAGCTCCAGGACCCGGTTCTCGTCGATGCCCTTCGGCAGCGGCAGCTGGACGATGTAACCAGTGCACGCCGGGTCCTCGTTGAGCTCCCGGACGACCGCCTCGATCTCCTCCTGCGTGGCGGTCCCGGGGAGTTCGCGCTGGATGGAGGCGATGCCGACCTGCGCGCAGTCGCGGTGCTTGCCGGCCACGTACTTCTGGCTGGCCGGGTCGTCGCCGACCAGGACGGTGCCGAGACCGGGCGTGACGCCCTTCTCCTTGAGGGCCGCCACGCGGACGGCGAGTTCGGACTTGATCGCGGCCGCGGTGGCCTTGCCATCGAGAATCTGGGCGCTCATGGGGACATCCTCCCGGATGACCCCCGCCGAGTTCCAATTCGCTCCCTCCCCGCTCCCGCCACGGGTTCCGGCGGGGCCGCGCGGGGCGGAGGGAAGGGTTGCACTTGCACAACTCCGGGGCGTACCGACTGGACAACACCTCGCGGCTCCGACGACGATGACGAGCCAGTGCCGCGGAAAGTGCCGGGGGGAATCCGCTCACGTGCCGTGAAAGTCCCTCCTCGCGGGCCGCGTCCGTCCCCGCACGAGATCTTCACGGAGGAACCCCGATGAGCTTCGGCGACCCGAACAACCCCTACGGCCAGCCGCCGCAGGGCCAGCAGCCGGGCTACGGCTACCCGCAGGCCCCGCAGCAGGGCTACGGCTACCCGGCGGCGCCGGGCGCGCCGTACGGCGCCTACCCGGGCGCCCCGTACGGCGCGCCCGGCATGATGGTCATGCCCGGCACCGTCAAGGCGGCCCGGGTGCTGGTCTGGATCATCGCCATCATCCAGATCCTCGGCGGCATCGCCGTCGCCGCCCTCGCCGGCACCTACGCGAACGAGGCGGGCCTCGACTCCGCCTCGTCCAACGCCGTGACCGGTGTCGTCGTGGGCCTCGCCGTGTTCGCGATCGCCCTCGGCATCTGGGGCATCGTCATCGCCGCCAAGACCGCCAACGGCGGCAACGGCATCCGGGTCTCCGCCATCGTCTACGGCTCGCTGGTCACCCTGGGCGGTGTGGCGAACCTGGCCCAGGGCCAGAACGCCTCGGTGGTCGCCCTGGTGCTCGGCATCCTGATCGTCGTCTTCTTCTCGAAGTCGGACGCCGGCGCCTGGTTCAAGCGCCCCCGCTACTGAACCCCGCGGTAGGTACGCGGTAAGGGGCCGCGGCAACACCCCCACCCCCCCCCACGCCCGCGCCCCCCCGCGCCCCCGCGGGCCGCCGCGGCCGCACGCCAGGCGGACTTCCTCACGGTCGACTCGGCCGGACTCCTCGGCGCCGACGGCTCGGTCACCCTGTCCGGGACCTACCGCTGCCTCGACGACAGCGCCGGCCCGGTCTTCGTCAGCTCCACCCTGCGCCAGCAGGACCGCTCCGCCGGCATCGGCGGCACCCGCGCCGTCTGCGACGGCCTGCTCCGCACCTGGACCAACACCTCGGTGGTGAAGGAGCCCGCCTACCAGCCGGGCGAGGCCCGCGTCGAGGCCACCCTCATGCAGCTCACCCCCGAGGGCGACCTCGGCCTCCCCACCCCCGGCTTCCTCGCCGCGCAGGACGCCCGCGTCACGCTGAACTAGCCGTCCAGGAGGGCCACCAGACCCCTGCGGCCCAGCCGTTCCAGCTCGTCGAGGGCGGCCACGGCCCGCTCGGCCGCCTCCGGATCGGAGACGGCCAGACCGCTCGCCGCGAACTCGTCCTCGTCGAGCCGGAGCACCTCGCTGCCGTCCGCCGACACCCACAGGTCCAGGTCCAGGTCCTCGACCGTCACCCCGGCCGCCCCGAACTCGGCCGGCCGGGTGATGTCGCAGTACCAGCCCTTCAGCACGCCCTCCGCCGACCACACCTCCTTCACGGTGAACCAGCGGTCGGACCAGTAGTGCTCGACGAAGACGTCACCCGGCTCGAAGCGCACGAACCCGAAGTCCCGCACCCCCTCCGCCGCCCACGGCGCCCGCACCGAGCGCCGGGTCGCCGTCTCCGCCAGCACCTCGGCGGGATAGCGGATCTTCAGCCGCCCCGCCTTCCACAGCGCCACCTCAACCGAGCGCCCTGACATAGCGCACCTCCGTCGCCCCGATCGCGTACCCGAACCACTCGTTGATCGCCAGCATCGGCCCGTTCCCCGCGTCGTTCCCGGTGAACGCCTCCGTGCAGCCGGCCGCCCGCGCCCGGTGCAGCGACGCGTTCTTGGCGAGCTTGGCCAGCCCGCGCCCGCGGAAGTCCGGGGCCGTCCCCGTCATGCCCGTCGCATACCGGCCGAGGCCGTCGGTCCGCGCCGCGCTGAACGCCGCCGGCACCCCGTCCACCACCGCCACCACCGTCAGCTCCCGGTCGAACAGGGGGTGGTTCCAGGTGGTCTCCAGCCAGTGCGGGTAGTCGTCCAGCTCCGCCCCCACGTCCCCCGGCTCGTCGGCGGTGGTCACCGCGTCCAGCTCGAAGAGCGGCCGCGGGTCGGCCGCGAACTCCTCGGCCGTCAGCAGCTCCACACCGGCCGGCGGGGCCTGGAGCGGCGGCAGCCCCGCCGTCAGGTCGAGCCGCAGGAAGTGCGCGGTCCGGCTCGCCGTGTACCCTCGCCGCTCGGCGTAGGCGCGGTTCGACGGCTCGTCCACGGCCCAGCCGTACAGCACCGTCGCGCCCCGCTCGGCCAGGTGCTCCTCGGCCGTGCGCACGAGCAGCGTCCCCGCGCCCAGCCCCCGGCGGTCCGGGTGGACGTACACGTTGAGGTAGCCGACCCCGGGCCGCGGGGCGTCGTGGGCGATGCCCACCTGGGCCGTCCCGATCACCTCCCCGTCCTCCGTCACGGCGACGAGCGGCCGGCCGTGGGCCTCGGGATGGGCGTGCGCCCAGTCGAACGCCACCTGCTCGGCGGTGGCCAGCATGAAGGGGACGGCCGCGCGCCGGACGCGGGCGAAGCCCTCGGCGTCCTCGGGCCGTACGTCACGGACGATGACAGTCATGGGGCCGCACGCTACGGCCGGGGCCGCGCCGCCGCCTCCCATTTTCCGGTGGGGTGGGGGCAGAATCGGGTGGGTGACACTGACAATCGCCGTGGACCACCAGTCCACCACCGCCCCCTACGAACAGCTGCGTGCCCAGATCTCGGAGCGCGCCCGGTCGGGCAGACTTCCGGTCGGCTACAAGCTGCCGACGGTCCGGGGACTCGCGGAGCAGCTGGGGCTCGCCGCGAACACGGTCGCCAAGGCGTACAAGGCGCTGGAGTCCGACGGGGTCATCGAGACCCGGGGCCGGCACGGCACCTTCGTCGCGGCGGCCGGTGACGCCGCCAGCCGCAGGGCCGCCTCCGCCGCCGCGCAGTACGCCGAGGAGGCGTACCGCCTGGGGCTCACCCGGGACGAGGCCGAGGCCGCCGTACGGGACGCGCTGAGGGCCGCGTACGACTCCGAGTGACGGCGGACGGTCCGCCGGCGGCGGGTGCCTCCGGCGGACCGCGTCCTCACAGATACAGCCCGGCGGCCGGGGTGCGCTGGTCCGGGAGGTCGGCCGGGGAGGCGCCGCGCCGCAGCGCGAACAGCTCCGCCAGCGTGGCGCCGTCCGCCGGCACCCCGTCCGCGCGGCCCAGCCACGCCACCGACTCGGCCCGGCTGAGCGGACCGACCTCGATCCGCGCCAGGCAGCGGCCGGGGCGCACGATGGCCGGGTGCAGCCGCTCCAGGTCCTCGTTGGTGGTGAGCCCCACCAGCACGTTGCGGCCCTGGCCGAGCAGACCGTCCGTCAGATTGAGCAGCCGGGACAGCGCCTGGCCGGTGGCCTCCTTGGCGCCGCCCCGGATCAGCTCGTCGCAGTCCTCCAGGAGCAGCAGCCGCCAGCGCTCCTTCTCGGTGCCGTCGTCCTCCCCGATGGCGATGTCCATCAGGTACCCGATGTCGTTGAAGAGCCGCTCGGGGTCGAGGACGGTGTCCACCTGGCACCACTCCTGCCAGGACCGGGCCAGCGTGCGCAGCGCGGAGGTCTTGCCGGTGCCGGGCGGGCCGTGCAGCAGCAGGAGCCGTCCGGTGACGTCCTGCGGCGTCAGCTTCATCAGCCGGTCCATCGCCTCGGCGACCGGCGCCGTGTAGTTCGGGCGTGCCTCGTCCCAGGTGTCGGCGCTGATCCGGCGGGTCATCCGGCGCGGGCCGCGCTGCGGCGCCAGGTACCAGAAGCCCATGGTGACGTCCTCGGGCTCCGGCTCGGGCTCGTCCTTGGCGCCGTCGGTGGCCTCGGCGAGGACCCGCGCGGCGAGTTCGGCGTCGGTGGCCGTGACGGTGACGTCGGCGCGGTGCTTCCAGCGGGAGGCGAGGATCGTCCACCCCTCGCCCTCGGCCAGCACCGAGCTGCGGTCCTCCTCCCTGGACCCCCACAGCACCCGGGCGCCGGGCGGCAGCAGCGTCGCGTCGGGCCGCACCCGGTCCAGGCTGAGGCCGTGCGCGTGCGGCTGGGTCCCGGTGGTGAACCGGTCGAGGAAGAGCGCGTCCATGACGTCGCTCGGCGAGTCGCTGTCGTCGAGGTTGACCACGACCGGCAGCGGCTTCCGCGGCCCGGACGGTACGGCGGGGGTGTCTGGCATGCCGCCATGATCCGCCAACCGGCCGGGCCGCGCACCGGGTTTTGCCGGGCTCAGATCCAGTGTCCGCGCACCGCTCCGCGGGCCCGGCGGGCGAGCGCGTACCCCTTGGTGAGGGCCCGGTCGACGGCGAAGTCCCGGCCGAGGGAGGTCCCTTCGAGGAGTCGGGCGAACTGCTCGGCGGTGGTGGAGCGGCGCACGGTCACCCGCTCCAGGGCGTACGGCCCCTGGCGGCGGCGGGCGAGCGCGTTGCCGACCGCGAGCGCCTGGCCGAAGCCGGCCTCCCGGACGGCGGCGCGCACCCGCCGGCTGGAGTAGCCGTACGGGTAGGCGAAGGAGTCCGGCGCGGTGCCGAGCTCCTCGCCGACGAGCTCCCGGCAGCGCAGCGCCTCGAACCGCAGCCGCCGCGCGTCGAGCTGGTCCAGCTGCGGGTGGCTGTGGCTGTGCCCGCCGATCTCGGTGCCGGCGGCGGCCAGTTCGCGCACCTGCTCCCAGCTGAGCATGGTGTCGAGCGCGCCGCCGGTGGTGTGCCGGCCGGGCAGCCAGCCGCTGGTGACGAAGACGGTGCTGGTGAAGGAGTGCCGGGCGAGCACCGGCAGGGCGTACCGGTGCACCCCCTCGTAGCCGTCGTCGAAGGTGACGAGCACGGGCCGCGCGGGCAGTTCGGTCCCGGTCCGCCAGGCGGCGGCGAGCGCGGCGGTGGTGACCGGCGTGAAGCCCCCGGCGGCCACCCTGTCCATCTGCGCGGCGAAGGCCTCGGGCGTCACGGAGAGCCCGAGCGTCGCGGGCGCCGGATCGGGCGCGACCGCGTGGTACATGAGGATCGGCACGGGGGCGGGCGCCGCCCCGGCGGGCGTCCCGCCCGGGCTCGCGCTCACGCGGCCGCCTCCTTCTTCTCCGGGACGGTCTCCCGGGGTGCGTCCTGCGGTGCGATCGGCCCCCAGGAGAAGGTGGGGGAGCCGCCGCGGCGGGCGCGGAGGGTGCCGAGGGCGTAGCCGCCGACGGCGAGCGCCACGCCCGTGACGATGGCCCCGGCGCGGCCGGCGCCGCCGGGGCGGCCGAGCAGGGCGTCCCGCATCCCGCGCAGCACGCCGGCGGGCAGCACCCGGCTGGTGTAGCGCCGTTCGGACTCCAGGCCCTTGCCCGCGCCGACGCTCTGGGCGACGAGTGCCTTGGAGAGGCCCTCGGCGTAGACGCGGGTGCGGAAGTAGGCGAAGCGCTCGCGGACGGCGGGCACCTTGTGGTGGATGACCGCGCGGTCGTCGATGAGCAGGACCGCGCCCGGCACCGCGTTCGCGAGCCGGATGCACAGCTCGGTCTCCTCGCAGCCGAGCGGCCGCCGGTCGCCGTCCCGGCCGATGCCGGTCGCGAAGCCGCCCGCCGCGTCGAAGGCGGAGCGCCGGAAGGAGGCGTTGCCGCCGAGCACGTTGCGGACCCGGACCCGGCCGGGGGGCAGCCCCCGGTAGGTGCAGCCGACGACCCAGTCGAACTCCTCGGGGAACCAGACGGGGCGGCGGCCGGAGGCCCAGGCGGGCAGGGTGCGTCCGCCGACGGCGACGACCTCCGGGTCGGTGTAGCCGGCGGCGAGGTGGCGGAGCCAGTCGTGCTCGGCCACGGCGTCGTCGTCGAGGAAGGCGACGATCTCGCCGCGGGCGGCGGCGATGCCGGTGTTGCGGCCGGCGGAGAGGCCGCGGGGGCCCGCGTTGGCGAGCACCCGCACCTCCCCGTTCCTCCGCGCGTCCGCGTACTCCTCGGTGAGCCGTTCCAGGAGGCGCTCGTTGTGGTCGACGACGAGCAGGGTCTCCAGCGGGGCCGGCGACTGTTTCCGGACGGAGTCGACGGCGGCGAGGATGTCCCCCCACCGCTCCTCCGTGTAGACGCAGATCACCACCGAGAAGCGGAGCGGGGCCGGGCGGTCGCTCAAGAGACCTCTCCCCGGGGGACGTTGACCGAGAAGGCGGCGGGCCGGCGGAGCGCCCGGGCGGCCTTGGGGACGCGCTTCTCGCGGAGGATCACCTTGAGGACCCGGATGCCGTCGCGGACCGCGTTGAGGTTGCTGACGCCGTGGATCCGCAGGTACTCGTGGCTCGGGACCTCCTGCACCTTCAGGCCGGCCTTGACGACCCGGATGTTGATGAGGGTCTCGATCTCGAAGCCGGTGCAGTCGAGGACGATCTTGTCGAGGCAATGTCGCCAGAAGGCGTTGTAGCCGTAGCAGAGGTCGGTGTAGCGGGCGCCGAACTTGCGGTTGACGAGGGCGCAGAGGGCCCAGTTGCCCAGCCGGCGGATACCGGTCATGTCGTCGGTGCCGCCGCCGTTGGCGAAGCGCGAGCCCTTGGCGAAGTCGGCGCCGCCGACCAGGGCGGAGACATAGGAGACGATCTCCTGGCCGTCGGCCGAGCCGTCGGCGTCGACCATGACGATGATGTCGCCGGTGCACGCGGCGAAGCCGCTGATGAGGGCGTCGCCCTTGCCCTTGCCGACCTGTTTGACGACCTTCACGTCGGGGCGCAGTTCGCGGGCCACTTCGACGGTGTTGTCCGTCGAATTTCCGTCGACGAGGACGACTTCGTGAATCCATTCCGGCAGCGACTTGAACACGTACGGAAGATTTTCCGCCTCATTCATCGCGGGAATGACGACGCTCACCGGCGGAGTGATCGCCAGGTGGGACGTGATGGCCCGGTACTGGGCCGCTATTCGACTCGGCTCGGTGAATTCTTGGCCCGTGACGGCCGGGCGCAGGAACGAGCTCATGGTCGGTTTCCCTCTCGTCCGGTGGGCCGCCCACCCCTGGGCAGCCCGGTCGTGTGTCCGGTTCGAAAGGGGGGTTCTCGCCCTCCCCGCACGGAAGCGATCTCCTTGCGGGATAGGCGAGTTGGCATGACTGGCCGCGCGGTACCCGCGACTCGGCGCGCATGACGCACACCGAGCACGGCACCCCCCTACCGCGCCCCGCTCCGGTGCCGCCGGGCCTTCGGCGCTCTCCCCTGAGCGCCTTGCCGATGAACCGATGCGGGTGAGATGTACGACGGTATTGATGAATGGGACTGTATGGCAAGTCCCGCTTGTGCGGCCCGGTTTCTGGCACTTTGGCGAGCGATCGATGGCCGAAAGCGCTGTCTTCTCGATCGGATTTGATCAATCCGTTTTCATGGTGGGAAAGGTGGGGATCCGTCGCACTCCTGTGCAGCGGCGTGCGGTTGTGTCGTGATCTCGTTCGACCAGGAAACGGGACAGGAACTTCCGGTTCCTCAGGTGGCCGAAAACCGTCGACTTCTGAGGCGCCCTCAGTGGCGCCCCGGGACGACTTTTGACATGAACACTTCCGGTGCGGCGGTTCCGATGCTACTTCCTGGTAGCGCAGAGATCCTGCTCCAGGGAGGTTCCATGAAACTGTCGCGATTCGCGGCCTTCGCGTCCTCGCTCCTGCTCGGTTCCGTCCTCGCCCTGACCGGGGCGGGGGCCGCGCAGGCCGCAGAGAGCGCCGCACTCGACTACGTGGCCCTCGGCGACTCGTACTCCTCCGGCGTCGGCGCCGGCAGCTACGACAGCGCCAGCGGCGACTGCAAGCGCTCCACCAAGGCGTACCCGCGCCTCTGGGCCAACGCCAACGCCCCCTCCTCCTTCGCCTTCACCGCCTGTTCCGGCGCCGTCACCACCGACGTCACCACCAAGCAGCTCGCCCCGCTCTCCTCCGCGACCGACCTCGTCTCGCTCACCGTCGGCGGCAACGACGCCGGCTTCGCCGACGTCATGACGACCTGTGTGCTCCAGTCCGAGAGCACCTGCGTCAACCGGGTGAACCAGGCCAAGGCGTACGTGGACTCCACCCTGCCCGCCCGCCTCGACGCGACCTACAACGCCATCCGCGCCAAGGCCCCCGCCGCCCGCGTCGTCGTCCTCGGCTACCCGCGCTTCTACCAGCTGAACGGCAGCTGCGTCGCCGGCCTCAGCGAGACCGAGCGCGCCGCCATCAACGGCGCCTCCGACCACCTCAACGCCGCCCTCGCCAAGCGCGCCGCCGACCACGGCTTCGCCTTCGCCAGTGTCGTCCCGGCCTTCACCGGTCACGAGATCTGCTCGTCCTCCAGCT
The DNA here is from genome assembly GCF_042741435.1 of Streptomyces sp. NPDC058955. Lineage (NCBI taxonomy): Bacteria > Bacillati > Actinomycetota > Actinomycetes > Kitasatosporales > Streptomycetaceae > Streptomyces > Streptomyces sp. NPDC058955. Next base: position 19,687 of record NZ_JBHYKM010000065.1, read on the forward strand.
GGCTGCACAGCGTCAACTGGCTGAACATCGGCGAGTCCTACCACCCGACGGCCAACGGTCAGTCGGGCGGCTACCTGCCCACCTTCAGGAACGCGGCGTAGCGGCGGGTCCCCCGTCCTCCGCACCCGTACCCGCGGCGCCGGGAACGGCAGGAGCGGTGCTCGACGCCCCGCCCCCGCCCGGACCGGCGCCCGCACCCCCGTCCCTGACGGCCTGCCAGACCAGCGCCGCCACGATGACCAGCAGCCCGGCGATCCCGGCGACGATCACCGCCCGCCTGCCGGGGCCCCGCCGCCGCGTCCCGGCGCCCGCGCGCTCCTGCGGACGCGCCCCGCGCACACCACCCGGGCCGTCGTGCTCCCGATGCTCCGACCGCTCCGGTCCGCGCTCCGGCGCCCCACCGGCCCGCACGCCCCCGCGCGGCCCCTCGCCGGCCCCGGCCGTCCGCTCCAGCTCCCGCACGGCCCCGGCGCGCACCCCCGCGTCCGGGTCCGCGAGCCCCGCGGCCACCGGCGCCAGCGGCCCCGACCGCGGATCGGCGACCATCCCGCCGAGCAGCGCGCCCAGCGACCGCAGGTCCTCCTCGGGCCCCGGCGGCGGCGCGTCGGGCGCGGCGTCCGGCGCCGAGGTGCCGGTGGCCACACCGGTCACCACCACCCGCCCGTCGTTGGCCAGCAGCACCCGGTCCGGGCCCAGTTCGCGATAGGGGACACCGGCCTCCCGGGCCGCCCGCAGCGCCGCCAGCACCCCGAGCGCGACCCGCGCGGCCTCCCGGTCCGGCAGCGGCCCGCCGGCCTCCAGGGTCTCCGCCAGCGTCAGCCCCCGGACCAGCTCCATCACGATCCACGGCCGGCCGTGCTCCACGGCCACGTCGTACACCTCTGCCACGCCCGGTCCCGAGATCGCCCGCGCGGCCCGCGCCTCGCGCTCCACGCGCGCGTACAGCAGCCGCTCCGCCGACTCCGGCGTCCCCGGCGGGGCGTGCACCTCCTTGACGGCCACCTCGCGGCCGAGCGCCTCGTCCCGGGCGCGCCAGACGATCCCCGCCGCACCCTCCGCGAGGGCGTCGAGCAGCCGGTAACGGCCCGCGATCAGCGTCATGACCCCACGGTAGCCGCGCCCCCGCCGGGTGGCGACCCACCCGAACGGCCCCCGGTGGCGTAGATCACACAACACGCCGGGGTCATCGGCGGACCGCCGGGGTGCAGGATGGTTCATGACGGTTCGGCAGGTGTTCGAACCCTGTCCAACTCGCCCTGGAATCAGATGGATTCGTAGAGTGACCGTCAACCCCCGTACGAGTGCAGTGAATCCCGTCGGCGGGATACACGCGTGTCACTGTGGGGCGATAGGGTTAACCTGCCCGGGCCGGGTGCCCTCGTACGGGTGGGGAGTGACATGGAACAGATAACGATGCGCAGCAGGCCGCGTGTGCCTGCCATCACCTGCGGGAGCAGCGCGACCAGTTCGCGCCTCGACCGCCATCTCGCGGTGCTCGGCGGTCCCGCCGTGCCCCAGCGCGAGGTGGCCGAGGCGACCCTGCTCATGCGGGAACTGACGACGCGTCGCCACGAGACGCCGGTCCAGAGCCCGCACGTCGGCCGGACGCGGGTCTCGCTCTTCGCCCCGCTCCGCCGCCTGCGCCGCACCCTCTTCGGCGCCCACCACTAGCCCTCCGCCGCACACCCGCACGCCGAGAGCGCCGGACGCGTCCCCGCCCGTCCGGCGCTTCGTCGTACCCGCCCGCCCTCCCGGTCAGGCGATCACGCCGGCCGCCCGCAGCTCCTTCACCTCCGCCGCCGGGACGCCCAGGCCCGCGAGGACCGCGTCCGTGTGCTCGCCCAGGGCCGGGACGCGGCCCATCGGCGCCTCCGGGGTGCCGGGGAAGCCGACCGGCGGCAGCAGCGACGGCAGGGGGCCGACGGGCGAGTCCACCGGGCGCCAGCGGTCCCGGGCCGCCAGCTGCGGATGGCGCACCAGCTCCGCCACCGTGTTGAGCCGCGCGCAGGCGATGCCGGCCGCGTCCAGGCGCCGTACCGCCTCCTCCGCCGGCAGCGCGCCGAGCGCCGCCCCGACCGCCGCGTCCGTCGCGGCCCGCCCGGCGACCCGGGCGGCGTTGGTGGCGAAGTCCGGGTCGACGGCGAGTTCCGGCCGCTCCAGCACCCGCTCGGCGAGCCGCCGCCACTCGCGGTCGTTCTGCACCGAGAGCAGCACCAGGCCGCCGTCCGCCGTCGGATAGGCGTCGTAGGGCGCGATCACCGCATGGGCGAGCCCCGTGCGCGCCGGGGCCGTACCTCCGTGCGCCCCGTGGTGCAGCGGATGTCCCATCCATTCGGCGAGCGCGTCGAAGAGCGAGACCTCCACGGGTCCGCCGAGGCCGGTCCTGCCGCGCCGGACGAGGGCGGCGAGGACGCCCGAGTACGCGTACATCCCGGCCGCGATGTCGGCGGCCGGGATGCCGGACTTGACGGGCTGTCCGGGGGTGCCGGTGACCGAGACGAGCCCGGTCTCGCACTGCACGAGCATGTCGTACGCCCTCCGGTGCGCGTACGGGCCGTCCGGTCCGTACCCGGAGATGTCCACGGCGACCAGCCGCGGGTGCGCGGCGCAGAGGGCGGCCGCGTCGAGGCCGAGCCGGGCCGCCGCCCCGTGCGCCAGGTTCTGCACGAAGACGTCGGCGTCCGCCACCAGCCGCCCCACCAGCTCCCGCCCGCGCGGCTCCTTCAGGTCGACGGCGACGGACTCCTTGCCGCGGTTGCACCAGACGAAGTGCGAGGCCAGGCCGCGGGCCGCGGTGTCGTAGCCGCGGGCGAAGTCGCCGCCGTCGGGGCGCTCGACCTTGACCACCCGGGCGCCGAGGTCGGCGAGCTGGCGGGTGGCGAAGGGCGCGGCGACGGCCTGCTCGACGGAGACGACCGTGATCCCGTCCAGGGGGAGTGGCTGAGTGCTCATGCCCGTCTGCCTACCGCGCCCGGCCGGGCCCTGTCATCAGGAGCCGGCTCACACCGCCCGCTCAGCGGCGCCCGTACCGGCGGACGGCGAGCGGTGCGAGGACCGCGATCAGCCCGAGGGACCACAGCAGCGAGCCCGCCACCGGATGGGCCACCGGCCAGGCGGCGCCGTCCGGCACGGGGGCGTTGCCGAAGAGTGCGCGCACGGCGGTGGTGACGGCGGAGATCGGGTTCCACTCGGCGACCGTGCGCAGCCAGCCCGGCATGCCGTCGGTCGGGATGTAGGCGTTGGAGAGCAGCGGCAGCATGAAGGTGGCGCTGCCGAGCTGACCGGCCGCCTCCTCGCTCTCGGAGGCGAGGCCGAGCAGGATCCCCGCCCAGGTCGTGGCGAGGCGGAAGAGCAGCAGCAGACCGAAGGCGCCCAGCGCTTCGAGCGCGCTCCCCTCGATCCGCCAGCCCATGGCGAACCCCACCAGGACCAGCGGGACCGTGCCGACGGCGCAGACGAGGAGGTCGGCGACGGCCTGCCCGAGCGGCACGGCGGCGCGCCCGACCGGGAGGGTCAGGAAGCGGTCCGTGACGCCCCGGTGGGTGTCCTGGGCGGCCTGGAACATGCCGGTCATCAGCCCGCCGGCGGCGGTCGCGACCAGCAGGCCCGGCACGAGGAAGGAGCGGTACTCGGCGCCGGGCATGGCGAGGGCGCCGCCGAGGACGTAGCCGAAGAAGAGCAGGAAGACGATCGGCATCGTCTGGGACATCACGGTGAGGGCGGGGGCGTGCCGGATCCGCCGGAGGTTGCGGCCGACCAGGGCGGCGCCTTCGAGGGCGAGCGCGTTCACGCGGCGGTCTCCTTCCGTCCGGTGAGGCGCAGGAACACCTCGTCGAGGGTGGGCGGACGCAGCGAGGCGTCGACGATGTGGATCCCGGCGGCGTCGATCTCGCGGACCAGCCGGGGGAGGGTGAGCGAGGGGTCGGTGGTGACCGCGCCGACCGTGCGGCGCTCGGCGTCCAGGACCGGCGCCGAGCCGGTCAGCCGGTCCAGGACCGCCGCGGCGGGCTCCAGCGGTCCGGGCCCGGCGAGGACGACCTCGGCCCGGCTGCCGACGAGCGCCTTCAGCTCGGCGGGGGTGCCCCGGTGGGCGGCCCGGCCCTCCTCGATCAGCACGATGTCGTCGGCGAGCCGGTCGGCCTCCTCCAGGTACTGGGTGGTGAGCACCACGGTGGTGCCCTGCGCCGCGAGTCCCCGGACGGTGTCCCAGACGGCGCCCCGGCTGCGCGGGTCGAGGCCGGTGGTCGGCTCGTCGAGGAAGAGGACCGAGGGGCGGGCCAGCAGGCTCGCCGCGAGGTCGAGGCGGCGCCGCATGCCGCCGGAGTAGGTGCGGGCGAGCCGGTCCCCGGCCGCGGCGAGCCCGAACTCCTCCAGGAGTTCGTCGGCGCGGGCGCGCGGGAGCCGCAGGAGCCGGGCGAAGAGGCGCAGGTTCTCCGCGCCGGTGAGGTCGCCGTCGACGGAGGCGTACTGGCCGGTGACGGCGATCCGCCGGCGGACCCCCGCCGGGTCGCGGACCAGGTCGTGGCCGGCGACGCGGGCGCTCCCCGCGTCCGGGGCGAGCAGTGTGGTGAGGATCCGGACGGCGGTGGTCTTGCCGGCGCCGTTGGGGCCGAGGAGACCGCAGACCGTGCCCTCGGGGACCGCGAGATCGAGCCCGCGCAGCGCGTGGACCTCGCCGTACCGCTTCTCCAGACCCTCACTAAGTACAGCGTACGTAGTTGTCATGCGGAGACCGTACCGCACTACGTACGGTGTACGTAACTACGATGGAGGGCGAGGTGATGAGATGGCGGGCCGAGCGGCCGAACCCGAAGTGATCTGGGCGCGCCCCGAGCGCGCGGGCCGCGGCCCCAAACCCGCCTTCAGCAGGCAGGACGTGGTCGACGCGGCCGTCCGCATCGCCGACGCCGACGGCATCGACGCGGTCTCCATGCGGCGGATCGCCGCCGACCTCGGCTGCGGCACCATGTCGCTCTACAACTACGTCCCCCGCAAGGAGGACCTGTACGAGCTGATGGTCGACGCGGCCAGCGCCGAGTACGCCTTCCCGGAGCGGCCCAGCGGCGACTGGCGGGCCGACATGACCGAGCTGGCCCACCAGACCCGCGCGATCATGTACCGGCACCCCTGGCTCTCCCGGGTCATGACCACCGCCTACGGCTTCAGCCCGAACGCCCTGCGCTATCTGGAGTGGTGCCTCGGCTGCCTCGCCCCGCTCGACGTGCCCGCCGGCCTCAAGATGCAGCTCATCGCGATGGTCAACGGCACCGTGATGGCCACCGTCCGCAACGAGCAGGCCATCGCCGAACGCGCCCGCGGCCTGCCCTGGTCCGAGGAGGCGGAACAGGCCGTGCGCGGCGCCTACCTCATGGGCCAGGTGGCGACCGGGCGCTACCCGCACCTCGCCGCGCTGCTCGCGGAGCCGGCCGCCCCCGTCGACGCGGACGAGATCTTCGCGATGACGATCGCGCGGCTGCTCGACTCCTTCGCCCCGTCGGGACCCGCCGGGGAGACCGTCACACCAGCGTGAACTGGCCCTCCGGGCCCTCCTCCTGATGGTCCAGGACCGAGGCCGGGCGGCGCGCCCGGTCCGGCACCGGCAGCACGCCCGCCGCGCGCAGCGCCGACCGGCCCGGCCCGCCGCCCGCCGTGAACGGGGCGCGCTCCGCCTCCCGTTCGCCGAGCAGCGCCAGCACCGTGATCAGGTCGAGGAGTTCGGAGGTCCACTCCTGCGGCCAGGCCGCCGGACCGATCGCCTCCAGCGAGCCCGGCGCGGCCGGCGCGGTCCGGCGGGCGAACCACCGCTCCAGGACCCGCACCCCGCCGACCCGGTACTCCCAGGCCGCCTCCGGCACCGGGGAGATCCGGCCCCCGCCCACGCTCAGCACCTCGTCGACGGGGTCGTACGCCAGTGCCTCCGGGCGCGCCGGGACCGCCGCCCGCACATAGGGCCGGCGCCCGCCCGGCAGCCGCGGCCGGGTCCCGCTCAGCGCGCCCCGCAGCTGGACGTCGAGCAGGTCCCGCCCGAGCGCCACCCCCGCCGCCCACACCTGCGGGTCCGCGGGCAGCGGCACCCGGCAGCCGGCGGGGGAGGGGACGGCCGCCGCGACGACCCAGGCGAGCCACTGGACCGGCTCCACCGCCCCGTACCGCTCCCGCAGGAAGCCGGACAACCCCGGCGCCAGGTTCGGCTCCGCCCCGCCGGGACGCCGGAAGAGCGGCCGGATCCGGCCCGGACGGCCCGCCGGGGACCGCCCCTCGGGCAGCGCGCCGCTCACCACCAGCGGCGGCCCGGCCGCCCCCGGCACATGCCCCTGCTCCACCACGAAGAGCTGCGGACCGCCCGCCACCCGCCACAGCTCGGGGCGGGCGGTGTCGATCAGCCGGTGGTCGGGGAGCAGCCATTCCTCGTCGAAGGGTTCGGACAGCACCCGGACCGGCTCCGGACAGGGCCCGGTCTCGCGGGCGAACCTCCCGGTCCCGGTCCGCTGCCCCGGCAGCGCCGCCACCGCCGTGCCCGGCGTGCGCGCCCGGCTCGGCCGGAACAGCTCCTCCCGCTCGCCGCCCTCCGCCGCGACCAGCCGCTCCCACCGCCCGCGCAGCGTACGGACGTCGGGCGCCACGATCCACGCCCGCCCGAACCGCAGCGGGGCCACCGACCACGGCATCAGCTCGTCGAGCAGGGGCGTGTCCTCGTCCGGTGCGGACGCCTGCCGCCGCGAAGCCTCTGTCACGCCCGGCATGCTAAGCCGTCAGCGGCGCCGGCCGCGGCCGGACCCGGGGAGCGCCACCGGTTCGCGCGGCGCCAGTTCCTCGGACAGACGGCGGTACGCCTCGGGATCCCGCTCGAAGTCGGTCCCGGCCGCGAGGGCGGCCCACTCGGCGTCCTGACCGCGCAGCAGGTCGACCGAGGTCTGGGCGAACCGTTCCCGCAGGCCGTCCCGTTCGGCGTCGGCGAGCAGCCGGCGCAGTGCGGCGACGGCCGCCTCGGCCGCGTCGCGGGCGGCGGGCCCGGCCTGGAGCCTGTTCCGCAGCCCGGCCGCGGGGGCGGCCTTCTCCAGGAGCACCGCCAGCCGCTTCGCCAGCTTCCGGCCGGCCTCCGCCGAGCGGTGTGCCTCGGGCCCGGCCTCCTTCAGCACCCACAGGGCACGGACCAGTTCGGGATCGGGCGCCCCGCCGGGCTCCCCGCGAGCCCCGGCCTCACGTGCCGCCTCCACCACCCGCGCGTAGTCCCCGGCGGCCCGACCGGCCGCCTCGGCCAGCGCGGTCGCGCGGCGCACGAGCCGCGCCTCCACGCCGAGGACCCGGGGGAGGGCCCGGAGGTTCCCGCCGACCAGTCCGATCAGGACGAACGCGAGCCCGAACAGCACCAGGACGTCCGAGGCGGCGGTCTCCGGGGCGGCTCCGAGGTCCTCCAGGTCCCCCCGGTCCGGGCCCTCGGTGTACATGAAGCCGGTCTCCCAGCCGTAGCCGCGGCTGTCGCCGTAGTGCGGCGCCTTGAGGGAGTCGGCCCGGCCGGGGTCGCAGTGGTACGGCCCCTCGCGCGTCCGCTTCTCGTACGGGTCGTGCCACTGGACCCGGCAGACGCCGTCGGCCCTCTCGTCGACCACCGCCAGGTCGATCTGGCGCACCGCGGGATCCGACGCGGTGGCGTACAGGCCCACCGCGCCCGCGAACAGCGCGACGCCCAGCGTGAGCACCCAGCGGAAGAACGGTCTGTGCCTCATGCGATCACCCCCGGCGCCCAGTCTGCCCCGGCGCGGGCGGGCGGGACAGGGGCGAGCCGGGCAGTGGGCCGTCGCCTTCGCTGCCCGGCTCCGGCAACGGCCGTCCCGGCCGCGTCAGTGCGCCTCGACCGTCACCGTGAAGGAGAAGCGGTCGCCGCGGTAGCGGATGCGGGCGACGTCGACGACCCGGCCGTCCTCGTCGTAGGTGACGCCGGTGTAGTGGAGGATCGGGGACAGCAGCGGGACCTGGAGGAGCTCCGCGGTCTCCGGGTCGGCGAGGCGCGCCTCGACGGTGTCGGTGATCCGGCTGATCCGCACCCCGACGACGTCCCGGAGCACCTTCGTCATCGGCCACCGCTCCAGGTCCGCCGGGTCGATGGCGGCGGCGAACTCCGGGCGGACCGCGTTCTCCGCCCAGTTCGTCGGCTCGCCGCTCTCGCCGTCGCGGCGCAGCCTGCGGTAGGTGGCGACCTCGGCCAGGTCCGGGAAGTGCTCGGCGAGCTCGCCGGGCACCGGCTCCGGGCCGTGGCCGAGGACCGTGGTCCGCTCGCCGGACTGCTGGGCCACGATCGCGTCGATCGAGCCGAGCAGCCGGCGCGGCGTGGAGCGCCGGGCGCCCGGCTCGATGAAGGTGCCGCGCCGCCGGTGCCGGCTGATCAGCCCCTCCTCCTCCAGCTCCTTCAGCGCCTGCCGCATGGTCAGCACGCTGACGCCGTAGTGGGCGGCGAGCTGCTCCTCGGTGGGCAGCCGCAGCGAGGCGTCGGGCGTGCGGCCCAGTATGGAGGCGCGCAGGGACTGCGAGACCTGGTACCACAGCGGGAGCTTGCGGTTCAGGACCAGCGAGTCGGGAGCGAAGGCGGTCACGGCGTTCTCCGTACGACGACGGGGTGGGGCGGGGGCTGCGTCAGGACTCTACGGCCGGAAATGACGCTCCAGACCCTGCCACACGTCGTCGTAGCCCCGCTGCAGGTGGTCGGCGCCGGCCGCCTGCGCGGTCGCCGTCACCGGCCAGCGGGTCTCGAACATGAAGGCCAGGCCGTCGTCGATCTTCTGCGGCTTCAGCTCGGCCGCGCTGGCCCGGTCGAAGGTCTCCCGGTCGGGGCCGTGGGCGGACATCATGTTGTGCAGCGAGCCGCCGCCCGGCACGAAGCCCTCCGCCTTGGCGTCGTACGCGCCCTCGATCAGGCCCATGTACTCGCTCATCACGTTCCGGTGGAAGTACGGCGGCCGGAAAGTGTCCTCGCCGACCAGCCAGCGCGGCGCGAAGACGACGAAGTCGACGCCGGCCAGGCCGGGGGTGTCGGACGGCGAGGTGAGGACGGTGAAGATGGACGGGTCGGGGTGGTCGTAGGAGATCGTCCCGATGACGTTGAAGCGGCGCAGGTCGTAGACGTACGGCGTGTGGTTGCCGTGCCAGGCGACGACGTCGAGCGGCGAGTGGCCGTACGTCGCCGTCCAGAGGTTGCCGCAGAACTTGTTGACCACCTCGACCGGGCCCTCGACGTCCTCGTAGGCGGCCACGGGGGCCCGGAAGTCCCGCGCGTTCGCGAGGCCGTTGGCGCCGATCGGGCCGAGGTCGGGGAGCTGGAACGGGGCGCCGTAGTTCTCGCAGACGTAGCCGCGCGCGGTCTCGTCCAGCAGCTCGACGCGGAAGCGGACCCCGCGCGGGATCAGCGCCACCTCGCCGGGGCGGGCGGCGAGCAGGCCCAGCTCGGTGCGGAGCAGGAGGCCGCCGCGCTCGGGGACGATCAGCAGCTCGCCGTCGGAGTCGCCGAAGACCCGCTCCATGGAGGCGTTGGCGTGGTACAGGTGCACGGCCATGCCGGTGCGCTGGGTCGCGTCGCCGTTGCCGCCGAGGGTCCACAGGCCGGCCAGCCAGTCGGTGCCCGGCGCCGGGTCCGGCAGCGGGTTCCAGCGCAGCCGGTTGGGGTCGGCGACGGTCTCCGCGAAGGGCGCGGTGCGGACGGCGCCGTTGTCCGTCCTGACGAACGGCGGGTGGGCCGCCGACGGGCGGATCCGGTACAGCCACGAGCGGCGGTTGTGCGCCCGCGGCTCGGTGAACGCGCTGCCGCTGAGCTGTTCGGCGTAGAGCCCGAGCGGGGCGCGCTGCGGCGAGTTGCGGCCCTCCGGCAGGGCGCCGGGGAGCGCCTCCGAGCCGTGCTCGTTGCCGAATCCGGTGCTGTAGGTGAGCGCCTCGGCCGTCTTCCTGGCCTGCTCGGTCGTCATCGCCCGCTCCTGTCCTGCGCTGGTCCTGAAAGGATTCCTATGGATGACCGTAGGATTCCGCGCCGCTCCCGTCAACGGGGCGGCCCGACGAGCCGGCGCGGCCGCCCTCCGATCCGTCCGTGCACGGCGGGGTCAAAAAGATGAACAATGCTCTACTCTCGCGGCCATGTCGTGGACCAGAAGGCTCGTCTCCGTGCTCTCGGTCGTGCTCGCGGTGCTCGCCGCGGCCCTGCTCACCGCCCCCGGCGCCCAGGCGCACGAGGAGCGGCCCGTCACCTTCCCCGACGGCTCCGGCAGCGTGCCGGAACTCCGCACGGGCGAGCCCGACCTCCTCGTCTGCAAGACGGACCGGGCCGACTTCGACCGCCGGATCGCCGCCTTCCCGGCCGCCCTCAAGGCCCGCAACCTGGAGCTCTTCGCCCGCTGCGGCCGCTCCGGCTTCCGCCACCTCCAGCAGGCCGTCGACGCGGTGACCAAGCCCGGCACGACCATCGCGATCCTGCCCGGCCTGTACGAGGAGGAGCCCTCGCTGCCCGCCCCCACCGGCGCCTGCGCCTCCCTGGAGGCCCCGACGTCCTCCTTCGGCTACCAGATCCTCAGCTACGAACAGCAGGTGCGGTGCCCGCACAACCAGAACCTGGTCGCGATCCTCGGCAAGAAGGACCTCCAGATCGAGGGCACCGGCGCCTCCCGCCTCGACGTGGTCATCGACGCGAAGTACGCCAAGCTCAACGCGATCCGCGCCGACAGGTCCGACGGCGTCTACTTCCGCAACTTCACCGCCCAGCGCACCACCTTCAACTCGCTGTACGTCCTCGCCGCCGACGGCTTCGTCATCGACGACGTCCTGACCCGGTGGAACGACGAGTACGGCTTCCTCACCTTCGCCTCCGACCACGGCCTCTACAAGAACTGCGAGTCCTACGGGAACGGCGACTCCGGCATCTACCCCGGCTCGGCCTCGAACATCAACGACGGCCGCGGCTACGACGTCCCCCGCTACTCCATCGAGATCACCGGCTGCCGCAGCCACCACAACATGGTCGGCTACTCCGGCACCGCCGGGGACTCCGTCTGGGTCCACGACAACGAGTTCGACCACAACATGGGCGGCGCCTCCATGGACTCCGCCTTCCCCGGCCACCCCGGACTCCCGCAGAACCACGCCAGGTTCGAGCGGAACCTGATCCACGACAACAACGAGGACTACTACCCGTACGTCGCCGACGGCACCTGCGCCAAGCCGCCCGCCGAACGCGGCTACGAGAACGGCGTCGTCTGCCCGCAGATCTCCATGCCCCCCGGCAGCGGCATCATCACCGCCGGCGGCAACTGGAACCTCTACGAGGACAACTGGATCTACGGCCACGACCGCACCGCCTTCTACCTCAACGCCGTCCCCGCCTTCATCCGCGGCGAGTCCGCCTGGGCCAAGCAGACCGACACCTCCCACCACAACCGCTACGCGAACAACCGCCTCGGCACCGACAAGGCCGGCAACTCCCGCCCCAACCGCACCGACGTCTGGTGGGACGGCCAGGGCAGCGCGAACTGCTGGCAGTCCGACACCGGCGCCTCCAGCCCCCGCGCCCTGCCCGCCTGCGGCGCCGCCCGCGGCGAGGTCTCCGGCGCCACCGCCCGCCTCGTCGGCGAACCCGTCAAGCTCGCCCAACTCCTCGTCTGCGCCGACTACAACGTCCAGGCCCGCCGCCTCCCCGCCGGCTGCGACTGGTACGGCGCCCGCGGCCTGGAGCGCGTCGAGACCCAGCTCGCCCTCGCCGCCGCCCTCCTCCTCGCCCTCGTCGGCACCGCCCTGTGGTGGCGCCGCCTGCGCGGCCGCCGCCTCGCCGCCGCGGCCCTCGCCACCGGCCTCGCCGGCCTCGCCCTGGACGTCGCCGGCTCCACCCTCACCCTCGCCCCGACCTACGTCCCCGCCCTCGCCCTCCTCCTCACCGGCACCTGGTGGACGGTCACCGGCCTCCTCCTGCGCCCGACCCGCCCGGTCTTCGCCTGGACCACGGTCGTCCTCGGCCTCCTCACCCTCCTCGACGCCTTCGACAAGGCCGTCCTGATGATCCCCGGCATCCCCCTCAGCCCCGCCTGGCTCCGCCTCCTCCTCGGCGTCGTCTGGGTCCTGTGGGCCGTCATAGCCGCCGGCACCCGCCCCACCCCCACCCCCGCCACTCTCGCGCCCCCGGCCCCCAGGCCCACCAAGCCGGCAGATCCCGCCGAGCCGGCCGATACCGCCGGTCCCGCCGAGCCCGTGGAAGAGGCCACCGCATGAGCCGTCTCCGCACGGCGGTCGCCGCCACCGCCGTCCTGCTCCTGGCCGCCGGCTGCGGCGGCCGCCCCACCACCCACCACAAGCCCGGCACCGGCCACGAGCAGGCCACCGGCACCGGCGGCACCCTGCTCGCGGCGCGCGACGAGTCCGGCCACCGCCTCCGGGAACTCCCCGCGGCCGACGCGCCCGCCGTCCGCGCCGAGGCCCGCCCGGACAGCGAGGGCGGCTGGAACGTCCACCTCACCGTGGAGAGGTTCCGCTTCACCCCCGAGTCCACCGGCGGCGGAGCCCTCGCCGGCCGGGGTCACGCCCGCGTCCTCGTCGACGGGCGCGAGACCGCCCGCGCGTACGGCCCCTGGTTCCACCTCCCGCCCGGCGCCCGCACCCTCACCGTCCGCCTCCACGCCGACGACCACACCGTCTGGGCCGTCTCCGGCAAGCCCGTCCAGACCACCCTCCCCCTCACCTCCACCCCTTCCCCGACCACCACCCCCACCCCGAACCCCACTCCGACGCCCACGTCGACCCCCACCCCGACCCCCACCCCGACTCCCACTCCCGTCGGCCGCACCCTCGACGTCCGCGTCACCGGCTCGACCGTCACCCCCGCCCCCTCCCGCGTCGAGGTGCGGAAGGGCGAGCGGATCACCCTCCGCGTCACCTCCGACCGGGCCGACACCGTCCACGTCCACGGCTACGACCGCGAGGCGGCCCTCGCCCCCGGCACGCCCGCCACCCTCACCCTCACCGCCGACCGCACCGGCCTCTTCGAGGTGGAGACCCACGAGTCCGGACTCGTGCTCACCCAACTGGTGGTCCGGTGACCGCCGTCCAGGCCCCGCCCCTCCCGCTCGCCCACGGCGTCGGCGCCCAGCACGACCTGCCCCTGTCTCCCTTCTACGCCTACGCCGGCGCCTTCACCGCGCTCCTGGTCTCCTTCCTGGGCCTCGCCCTGCTCTGGTCCGCCTCCCGATTCCGCGGCGACCGCGCCGGCCGCCCCCTGCCCGCCTCCCTCCAGCGCCTCGCCGACGCCCCGGCCACCCGTACCGCCCTCCGTGCCCTCGGCGCCGCCCTCGCCCTGCTCTTCCTCGCCCACCTCCTCCTCGGCCCCGACGATCCCGACCGCAACCCCGCCGCCGGCGCCCTCTACGTCCTCCTCTGGGTCGGACTCGTGCCCGCCTCCCTCCTCCTCGGCCCCGTCTGGCGCCTCCTCAACCCGCTGCGCGCCCTCCTCTCCCTCCGCCCGCCCGCCAAACCCCGCCCGATCCCCGCCGCCGTCGGCATCCGCCCCGCCGCCGCGGGACTCCTCCTCTTCGCCTGGCTCGAACTCGTCGCCCCCGACAACACCTCCCGTCCCGTCCTCCTCACCGCCCTCGCCGTCCATCTCGCCGTCCAGCTCCTCGGCGCCGCCCGTCACGGCGCCGCCTGGTTCGCCCACGCCGACCCCTTCGAGGTCTACTCCTCCCTCCTCGCCCGGCTCTCCCCGCTCGGCCGCCGGGCCGACGGCCGGCTCGTGCTCCGCTCTCCCTTCAACGGCCTCGACTCCACCCCCGAGACCCCCGGACTGGTCGCCACCGTCTGCGTCCTCCTCGGCACCACCGCCTACGACGGCCTCTCCGACAACCCCCGCTGGATCACCGCCCTCCAGACCTCCTCCCTCGACCCCACCGTCCTCGCCACCCTCGGCCTCCTCGCCGCCGTCGCCCTCGCCGCCGCCTGCTACGGCCTCTGCGCCGGCGCCCTCCGTCTCCTGAACCGCGCCCTCACCACACCCCTCACCTCCTTCGCGCACTCGCTGCTGCCCATCGCCCTCGGCTATCTCGTCGCCCACTACTTCTCACTCCTCGCGGTCGAAGGACCACGTACCGTCATGATGGCAGCGGGCACTGACAACGCCCCCTCGCCCGCCCCACCGCTGGGCCCCGCGGGCCTCGCCGTCCTCCAGGTCGCCGCGATCGTCACCGGCCACGTCCTCGGCGTCGTCGCCGCCCACGACCGGTCCGTCCGCCTCTTCCCGCCCGCCCGGGCCGTCGCCGGCCAACTCCCGCTCTTCGCGCTGATGATCGCGTACACCCTCGGCGGCATCGGACTGCTCATCGCCTGAACGGGATCGGAGCGGCATCATGGACCCCGTGCCCCAGCCCCGCCCGTCCGGCCCGCCGCCCGCGCTCCGCCGCACCCCCGTCCAGCAGCGCAGCGCCGAGCGGCTCGCCCGCATCCTCGACGCCTGCGCCGGCCTCCTCGACGAGACCGGCTACGAACAGCTGAGCACCCGGGCCGTCGCCGTCCGCGCCGGCGTCCCGATCGGCTCGGTCTACCGCTTCTTCGGCAACAAACGGGCCATGGTCGCCGCCCTCGCCCACCGCAACCTCGACCGGTACGCCGAGCTGATCGCCGCCCGCTTCGAGCGGACCGCGGTCCTCGACGCGCACTCCGCCATCGACGGCGTCCTCGACGAGTTCATCGCGATGAAGCGCAGCGTCCCCGGCTTCGCCCTCGTCGACTTCGGCGTCCCCGCCGCCGAGGAACCCGGGGGAGCGTCCCCGGAGGACCCCAACGGCCTGGTCGCCGAGCGGATCTGCGGCCTGCTCGCCACCCACCTCGGCCGCGCCTCCGACGAGACGCTGCGCCGCAAGGTCCTCGTCGGCGTCGAGACCGCCGACACCCTCGTCCGCCTCGCCTTCCGCGCCGACCCGGACGGCGACGCCGCCCTCATCCGCGAGACCCGGCAGCTCCTCCACGCCTACCTCGCCCCCTCCCTCTCCGCCTGACCGCCCGGCATGGCCTCTCCGCACTGACCGCTCGGCATGGCCTCTCCGTATCGGCCGCTCGGCCTGGCCGCCGACGCGCGTCCGCCCTCCGACCCCTCCCCACCGTGCCTACCGGTCGGTATGCTCGCGGCGAGCCGCCGCCCCGCCACCGCCCACGGGAGACGTCATGCCCACCGCCCCGCGCATCTGCCCGCTCTGCGAAGCGACCTGCGGACTCGTCCTGACCCTCGACGGCAGCCGGGTCACCGGCGCCCGCGGGGATCGCGACGACGTCTTCAGCCGAGGCTTCGTCTGCCCCAAGGGCGCCGCCCTCCCGCAGGTCGACGCCGACCCCGACCGGCTGCGCACCCCGCTCGTCCGCGAGAACGGCAGCCTGCGCGAGGCGAGCTGGCAGGAGGCCTTCGACACGATCGCGGCGAGAATCCGCCCCCTGATCGAGGATTACGGCCCCGACTCCCTGGGCATCGTCCTGGGCAACCCCAACGTCCACACGATGGCCGGGGCGCTCTACCCGCCGCTCCTCCTCCGCGCCACGGGCACGAGCAACCTCTTCACCGCCTCCACGCTCGACCAGATGCCCAAGCACGTCTCCAGCGGCCTCCTCTTCGGTGACCCCTTCGCCGTCCCCGTGCCCGACCTGGACCGCACCGACCACCTCCTGGTCATCGGAGCCAACCCGCTGGACTCCAACGGAAGTCTGTGCACCGCCCCCGACTTCCCCGGCCGGCTCGCCGCGCTCCGCCGCCGTGGCGGCACCCTCACCGTCGTCGACCCCCGCCGCACCCGCACCGCCCGCCTCGCCGACCGCCACCTCGCCCCCCGGCCGGGCACCGACGCCCTCCTCCTCGCCGCCCTCGTCCACACCCTCTTCGCCGAGGACCTCGCCGCCCCCGGCCCGCTCGCCGGCCGCACCGAGGGCATCGACCAGGTCCGGGACGCCGTCCGGGAGTTCACCCCCGAGGCCGTCGCCCCCGTCTGCGAGCTCGACCCCGGCGCGATCCGCGCCGTCGCCCGGGAGCTCGCCGCCGCGCCCACCGCCGCCGTCTACGGGCGGATGGGCAGCTCCACCGTGGCCCACGGCACCCTCGCCAACTGGCTCGTCGACGTCCTCAACGTCCTCACCGGCAACCTCGACCGGCCCGGCGGCGCCCTCTTCCCCCGCTCCGCCACCGCCCCCGCGCCCCGCCCCGCCGGGCCCGGCCGCGGCTTCCTCCTCGGCCGCCGCCACAGCCGCGTCTCCGGACACCCCGAGGTCAAGGGGGAGTTCCCGCTCGCCGCGCTCGCGGAGGAGATCGACACCCCGGGGGAGGGCCGCATCCGGGCGGTGATCACCATCGCCGCCAACCCCGTCCTCTCCGCCCCGGACGGACTCCGGCTCGACGCCGCCCTCGACACCCTCGACCTGATGGTCTGCGTCGACCCCTACCTCAACGAGACCACCCGCCACGCCGACGTCCTGCTGCCCCCGCCGCCGCCCTCGCAGAGCGCCCACTTCGACTTCGCCTTCAACGGGTTCGCCGTCCGCGACCAGGTCCGGTTCACCCCGGCCGCCGTCCCCCTGGAGCCCGGCCGCATGGACGAGTGCGAGATCCACGCCCGGCTGGTCCTCGCGGCCTCCGGCATGCACGGGGCGCCGCCGTCCGCCGTCGACGACCTCGCCGTCGACACCGCCCTCGCCAGGGCCGTCACCCAGCCGCACTCGCCCGCGTACGGGGCCGACCCCAAGGAGTTCGCCGCCGGGCTCACAGGGGAGAGCGGCGCCGAGCGGCGGCTCGACCTGATGCTGCGGCTGGGCCCGTACGACCTCACCCTCGACGAGCTCAAGGCCCGCCCGCACGGCATCGACCTCGGCCCGCTCAAGCCCCGCCTGGACGAGGTCCTGCGCACCCGCAGCGGCCGGATCGAACTCCTCCCCGAGCCGATCGCCGCCGACCTGCCCCGGCTGCGGGCCGCCCTCGCCGCCGTACCCGAACCGGGGACGCTGCGGCTGGTGGGCCGCCGCCACCTGCGGTCCAACAACAGCTGGCTGCACAACACCCCGGCCCTCACCGGGGGTTCGAACCGCTGCACCCTCCAGGTGCACCCGGACGACGCCGGCCGGCTGCGGCTCGCCGACGGCGCCCCCGCCCGGATCAAGGGCGCGGGCGGCGAGCTGACCGCGGAGGTCGAGGTCACCGACGCGGTGCGGCCCGGGGTCGTCAGCCTCCCGCACGGCTGGGGTCACGACCGCCCCGGCACCCGCCTCACCGTGGCCGCCGCCCGCCCCGGCGTCAACGTCAACCAGCTCCTCGACGGCACCCTCCTCGACCCGCTCTCCGGCACCGCCGTCCTCAACGGCTTCCCCGTCGAGGTCACCCCGCTGGCACCGGCAGGGCGGCTGTGACCTGGGGTTTTGCTCGTATTGCTCACGCGCTGACCCCTTGTTGAGGCCGGAAGGAGGCACCTACGGTCATCCGGACCGCCGCTCGGCGGCTGTTCAACGGTGAACGTGAGGTGCCTCCATGCTGACCGTCCTCGGCTTCGCCATGATCGCGACCTTCCTGGTCCTGATCATGATGAAGAAGATGTCGCCGATCGCGGCGCTCGTCCTGATCCCCGCCCTGTTCTGCGTCGCCGTCGGACAGGGCGCGCAGCTCGGCGACTACGTCATCGACGGCGTGAGCAAGCTGGCTCCCACCGCGGCGATGCTGATGTTCGCGATCGTCTACTTCGGCGTCATGATCGACGTCGGTCTCTTCGACCCGATCGTCCGGGCCATCCTGCGCTTCTGCAAGGCCGACCCGGTCCGCGTGGTCGTCGGCACCGCGGTGCTCGCCGCGATCGTCTCCCTCGACGGCGACGGCTCCACCACCTTCATGATCACCGTCTCGGCGATGTACCCGCTCTACAAGCGGCTCGGCATGAGCCTCGTCGTCCTCACCGGCGTGGCGGCCACAGCCAACGGCGTGATGAACACCCTGCCCTGGGGCGGCCCCACCGCCCGCGCCGCGACCGCGCTCAAGCTCGACGCCGGCGACATCTTCGTCCCGATGATCCCGGCCCTCGCGGTCGGCCTGGTCTTCGTCGTCGCCCTCGCGTACGTCCTCGGCCGCCGCGAGCGCAAGCGGATCGGCTACCTCACCCTCGACGAGGCCCTCGCCACCGGGACCGACGGCGAGACCGTCCTGGTGGGCGCCGGCGGCGGAGCGGACCGGGCGACGGGCAAGGGCGAGGGCCGCCCGGCGCGGCGCTCGGGCGGTACGGCCTCCGGCGCCGCCGGCACCGGCACGGGCGGCTCCGGTGCGGCGGACCAGGACCCGGCCGCCCCCGGCTTCCAGGGCCTCGACCCGAACCGCGCCACCCTGCGCCCCCGGCTGTACTGGTTCAACGCCGCCCTCACGGTCGCCCTGCTCACCGCGATGATCCTGGAACTGCTGCCGATCCCGGTCCTCTTCCTCCTCGGCGCCGCCCTCGCGCTCACCGTGAACTACCCGCGCCCCGCCGAGCAGAAGGAGCGCCTGGCCGCGCACGCGGAGAACGTCCTCAACGTCGCCGGCATGGTCTTCGCCGCCGCCGTCTTTACCGGGGTCCTCACCGGCACGGGCATGGTCAAGCACATGGCCGACTGGCTGGTCGGCGCCATCCCGGACGCGATGGGCCCGCACATGGCGCTCGTGACCGGTCTGCTGAGCCTGCCGCTCACCTACTTCATGTCGAACGACGGCTTCTACTTCGGCGTCCTCCCCGTCCTCGCCGAGGCCGGTGCCGCGCACGGCGTCTCGCCGCTGGAGATCGCCCGCGCCTCGCTGGTGGGCCAGGCCCTGCACATGTCGAGCCCGCTGGTCCCGGCCGTGTACGTGCTGGTCGGCATGGCGAAGGTGGAGTTCGGCGACCACACCCGCTTCACGGTGAAGTGGGCGGCCCTCACCTCGCTGGTCGTCCTCGCGGCGGCGATCCTCTTCGGCATCGTCTGACCGGGTCTGGGCCGGACGGGGGACCGGCCGCGGGGCTTGCGCATGTCGCGACCGCGCGTGTTCCTCTCGTGACAGATAGTCGGATTATCGGTTGAAATGTCCGACGACATCCTCACGGAGGAACACGCATGCGTGCTCGCACCGCCCGCCCCCTCGCCGCCGCGTCCGGTCTCGCCCTGGCCGGCCTCGCCCTCCTCGGCGCCGGCCAGCCCGCGTACGCCGCCCCCGGCGACAACGGCGACGTGAAGATCCACAAGGCGTCCACCCCGGCGAACGACCAGCGCAACGAGCCGAAGGTCTGCAAGTTCTACCTCGCCGCCTTCAACTTCGACGAGGACCAGGCGATCACCTGGAAGATCGAGCCCCAGCCAGCGAAGCCCGGCGGAGCCACCTTGAGCGGCGGCTTCACGCTTCCGACCGGCACCGGCCGCACCGAGAACAACTACAGCCTGCCCGACGGCATGTACAAGCTCACCTGGAACTTCCAGGGCGAGCAGGGCGCCGGCAAGCACAAGGTCTTCCAGGTCGACTGCGAGAACGGCAACGGCAACGGCGGCAACGGCAACGGCGGGCACGGCCACCACAAGCCCCCGCACGGCCCGGTCGGCGCCGGCGGCGGCGGCAGCGCCGAGATCGCGGCCGACGAGGACGCCTCCGCCTTCGGTGTCGGCGCGGCCGTCGCCGCCGGCCTCGCGGGCACCGTCGGCCTGGTGCTGATCCGCCGTTCGCGCCGCCGCAACGATGGCGCGGCGTAAGGCCCGCCTCACGCGCCGGCAGCGACGCCTCCTCCGGCTCACCAGGACCATGGCGGTGACCGTGGTCCTGGTGACCGGGGGCGTGTGGTGGAGCGGGGACGGGGACCCCGCCGACCGGCAGCCCGTCGCCGGGGCCGACGCCAAGTCCGACGCCGGGGCGTCGGCCGCGGCGCCCGGCCCCGCCTCCGGTGCCCCGGCCGCCTCCGGCGCCGCCGACCCCGGCCGCGCGGACGCGGCCCGGAGCCTTACCGGCCCCGCCGCGAGCCGTACCGGGGCCACGGGGAGCCGGGCCGGCGCCACCGCCCGGGCCCGGGCGCCCGAGAAGCCGGCCGCCCCGCCCGCCCCGCTCGCCCGCTCCCGTCCCACCCTCGTCGCCGTGCCCGCCATCACCATCGAGGCGCCCACCCTCGACCTCGGCCTCGACCGGGAGGGGCGGCTGGGCGTGCCGCCGGTCGACGATCCGCAGAAGGTCGGCTGGTACGCCCGCGGCCCCGCGCCCGGCGAGCGCGGCACGGCCGTGCTGGTCGGCCACCGGGACACGCTGACCGGACCGGCCGTCTTCCTCGACCTCGACTCGCTCGGCCCCGGCAACACCGTCCGGGTCGCCCGCGCCGACGGGCGGGTCGCCGTCTTCACCGTGGACAAGGTGCGCACGTACCCGAAGTCCGC
Organism: Streptomyces sp. NPDC058955; assembly: GCF_042741435.1. Taxonomy (NCBI): domain Bacteria; kingdom Bacillati; phylum Actinomycetota; class Actinomycetes; order Kitasatosporales; family Streptomycetaceae; genus Streptomyces; species Streptomyces sp. NPDC058955. Next base: position 40,072 of record NZ_JBHYKM010000065.1, read on the forward strand.
CTTCCCCGACGAGGAGGTGTACGGCTCCACCGACCGGCCCGAGCTGCGCCTGCTGACCTGCGGCGGAGCCTACGACCGGGGCTCCGGCTACGACGCCAACATCGTCGTCTTCGCCCACCTCACCGGTGTCGACAAGACGATCTGAACCGCGCGGACCGCACCGGCCCCGTGTCGGGTACCGTCGCCCCCAGCGGGGCCGGCCGGCCCCGGCGCGGGGCCGTTCCGCGCGCACCCGCCCGGTCCGCCGCCGGCGCCCCGCCCCGCGGCCCGCTCCGCGATGAGATCCGCCCCACGCCGACAGGCCCTGGCGCCCTAAAACTATCAGCGCTAGTTTGGGGCGGCGGCGCCGAGCGGATCGGCCCCGCCGCAGGCGAGCGGTCGAGCGGACCGGGAATGGGGAAGCTGATGAAGGCCCACGACGCGATGTACATCGGTGGGGAGTGGCGCCCCGCGGCCTCCTCCGGGACGATCCCCGTCACCGATCCGGCCACCGAGCAGGTCATCGCCCACGTGCCGGCCGGCACCGCCGAGGACGTCGACGCCGCCGTGCGGGCCGCCCGCGCCGCGCTGCCCGGCTGGGCCGCCACCCCGCCCGCCGAGCGGGCCGCCCGGATCGCCGCCCTGCGCGACGTCCTCGCCGCCCGCGCCGAGGAGATCGCCGCCACCGTCACCGCCGAGCTCGGCGCCCCGCCCAGGCTCGCCGCGGCCGTGCACGCCGGACTGCCGGTCGCGGTCGCCGGCTCGTACGCCGAACTCGCCGCCACCCACCCCTTCGTGGAGAAGGTCGGCAACTCCACCGTCTACGCGGAGCCGGTCGGCGTCGTCGCCGCCATCACGCCCTGGAACTACCCGCTCCACCAGATCGTCGCCAAGGTCGCCCCGGCCCTCGCGGCCGGCTGCACCACCGTCCTCAAGCCCGCCGAGGACACCCCGCTCACCGCCCAGCTCTTCGCCGAGGCCGTCCACGAGGCGGGCCTCCCGGCCGGCGTCTTCAACCTGGTCACCGGCATCGGCACGGTCGCGGGCCAGGCCCTCGCCGAGCATCCCGGCGTCGATCTCGTCTCCTTCACCGGCTCCACCGCCGTAGGCCGCCGCATCGGCGCCCTCGCCGGCGGCGCCGTGAAGCGGGTCGCCCTCGAACTCGGCGGCAAGTCCGCCAACGTGATCCTGCCCGGCGCCGACCTCGCCAAGGCGGTCGCCGCCGGCGTCGCCAACGTCATGTCCAACTCCGGTCAGACGTGCAGCGCCTGGACCCGGATGCTGGTCCCCGCCGATCGGTACGAGGAGGCCGTGGCCCTCGCCGCCGAGGCCGCCGCCAAGTACGTCCCCGGCGAGCGCCTCGGCCCGCTGGTCAGCGCCCGCCAGCGCGACCGGGTCCGCGGCTACATCGAGAAGGGCGTCGAGGAGGGCGCCCGGCTCGTCGCCGGCGGCACCGAGGCCCCGCTGGAGACCGGCTACTACGTCTCCCCGACGGTCTTCGCCGACGTCACCCCCGGGATGACCATCGCGCAGGAGGAGATCTTCGGCCCGGTCGTCTCGCTCCTCCGCTACGAGGACGAGGAGGAGGCCCTCGCGATCGCCAACGGCACCGAGTACGGCCTCGGCGGCGCCGTCTGGGGCGAGGAGACCGAGGCGGTCGCCTTCGCCCGCCGCATGGAGACCGGCCAGGTCGACATCAACGGCGGCCGGTTCAACCCGCTCGCCCCCTTCGGCGGCTGGAAGCGCTCCGGCGTCGGCCGGGAACTCGGCGCGCACGGCCTCGCCGAGTACCTCCAGACCAAGTCCCTCCAGTTCTGAGCCCCGACCCGCCCGCAGTAAGGAGACACCCGTGATCCGTGCCGCCGTCCTGCCCGCCGTCGGTGCCCCCCTGGAGATCACCGGCATCGAGCTGCCCGAGCCCGGCCCCGGCCAGGTCCGGGTCCGGCTCGCCGCCGCCGGCGTCTGCCACTCCGACCTGTCGCTGACCAACGGCACCATGCGGGTCCCCGTCCCGGCCGTCCTCGGCCACGAGGGCGCCGGCACCGTCGTCTCCGTCGGCGAGGGGGTGAGCCATGTCGCCCCCGGCGACGGCGTGGTCCTCAACTGGGCGCCGTCCTGCGGCTCCTGCCACCCCTGCTCGCTCGGCGAGGTGTGGCTCTGCGTCAACGCCCTGAACGGCGCGGCGAACGTGCACGCCCGCGCCGCCGACGGGCGCGAACTGCACCCGGGCCTCAACGTGGCGGCCTTCGCCGAGGAGACCGTCGTCGCCGCGAACTGCGTGCTGCCCGTCCCGGAGGGCGTACCGCTCGCCGACGCCGCCCTGCTCGGCTGTGCCGTCCTCACCGGCTGGGGCGCCGTGCACCACTCGGCCCGGGTCCGGGCGGGCGAGACCGTCGCCGTCTTCGGCGTCGGAGGCGTCGGCCTCGCCACCCTCCAGGCCGCCCGGATCGCCGGGGCGTCCACGATCGTCGCCGTCGACGTCTCCCCGGAGAAGGAGGAGCTGGCGCGGGCCGCCGGGGCCACCGAGTACGTGGTGGCCTCGGAGACCACCGCCCGCGAGATCCGGAAGCTGACCGGCGGGAACGGCGTCGACGTGGCCGTGGAGTGCGTCGGCCGCGCCGTCACCATCCGGACCGCCTGGGAGTCCACCCGGCGCGGCGGCCGCACGACCGTCGTCGGCATCGGCGGCAAGGACCAGCAGGTCTCCTTCCACGCGCTGGAGATCTTCCACTGGGGCCGCACCCTGGCCGGCTGCGTGTACGGCAACTCGGACCCGGCCGCCGACCTGCCCGTCATCGCCGGCCACATCCGGGACGGCAGCTTCGACCTGGGCGCCCTCGTCACCGAGCGCATCACCCTGGACGGCATTCCCGGCGCCTTCGACGCCATGCTCGCGGGCAAGGGCGGCCGCGCCCTCGTCGTCTTCTGACCCGAGGGTTACGTCCTCCGGAGCGCGACCCCGAGGCCCGCCCCGGTGGGCGGGGCAGGAGGCGGCCCGCCTCCGGCTGTCCGCGTACACCCGCGGGGGGGCGCCCGGCGCCACCGGCCAGCCGCTTGCGGTCGCCCCCGCCC
>NZ_JBHYKM010000066.1:0-17154 GCF_042741435.1 Streptomyces sp. NPDC058955
CCGCGACGTCGACGCCGAATCCGCCCTGGTCCTGGAGGCATCCCGATTACCCCCCCCCCCACGCCGGGGGGGACAGGCCGAGGCACACAGGCACCCCCCCCCCCCCCAACCCCCCACCGTTTGGTTACGGGGGGGCTGGTTTTTGTTTAAAACCCCCCGGGGAGCGGGCCCGGGCGCGGGGGGGCGCCGGGGCCTGTCCTCCCCTGTTCCGACCTGGAGCCCCGAGCTCTCAAGGTCGGTCCCCTCGGACCGTTTTCCCCGAGCGGTCCGCCTCCCGTTGAAGATCTCCCCTCGGCAGCGCGCACCAATCCTTGAGCCCTGTCACTCGAACGAGGGGTGTTGCGTGGCAGGAGCGCATTTTCGAATGTGGGTTCGATAGTCTGGCGGGGTTCGACGGGAAAGAGGGGGTGCCAGATCATGGCGCGACGACTCGACGTCACCGGAGCCGACGGCATCCGGCTGGCGGCCTGGGACTACACGGCCGCCACGGCCCGCGCGGCCGGCACGGCGGAGGGCGGTGCGGCCACCGGACCGGAGGCCCGCCCAGGCGCGGGCCCGGCCGCCACGCGCCCAGCCGCCGCCCACCCGGCCACCGCGCGCGCCACCGCCGTGAGCATCGCCCGCCAGCCCTCGGGCCCGGAGGACCGCCCCGCGCCCCCCGAACCGGCCGCGCCCCTCGCCGAACCCTCCGGCGCCCCGGTCTTACTGCTCCACGGCCTGATGGGCCACGCGGGCCACTGGGCCCCCGCCGCCGGCCTCCTGACCGGCGGGCACCGCACGATCGCGCTCGACCAGCGCGGCCACGGGGCCAGCGAGAAGCCGCCCGGCGGCCCCTTCACGCGCGAGGCGTACGTGGCCGACGCGGCGACCGTCGTCGAGCGGCTCGGACTCGGCCCCGTCACCCTCGTCGGCCACTCCATGGGCGCCCTGACGGCCTGGCAGCTGGCCGCCGAGCGCCCGGACCTCGTCCGCGCCCTCGTCATCTGCGACATGCGGGCCTCGGCGCTCGGCGCGGCCTCGCAGCGCGCCTGGCAGGACTGGTTCCGGGGCTGGCCGGCGCCCTTCCCGAACCTGGACGCGGTGCACCGCTGGTTCGGCGCGGACGACCCGTGGGTGGAGACGCCGAACCCCGCGCGGGGCGCGTTCTTCGCCGAGGTGATGACCGAGCGCGAGGACGGCTGGCACCCCGTCTTCGACCCCGGCCAGATGCTGACCTCCCGCGAGACCTGGGTCCACGACGCCCACTGGGACTCGCTCGCCCAGGTCCGCTGCCCCACCCTCGTCGTGCGCGGCCTCGACGGCGAACTGGGCCGCGCCGAGGCCCAGGAGATGGTCCGCGTCCTCCCGCACGGCGCCTACGCCGAGATCCCCGACGCCGGGCACCTCCTCCACTACACCCACCCGGAAGCCTGGGCGGAAGCGGTGGGCCCGTTCCTCACGGGCGTCCTGACCCCGTGACCCCTGGCCTACCGCCCCCTGCCCCCGGCCCCGGCCCCGGCGCCGCCCGGCCCCAGCCCGACTGTCGTACCCCCGCCCTACGCTCCCCCTCATGAGCGTCTCCGTGTACTACTCCGCGCGCCGCCCGGCCCCCCTGACACCGGCCGAGGCGGCCGCCGTCGAGCGCGTCACCGCCGCGCACCTGGCGGCTTTCCCGTACGACGACGAGGAGAGCCTGTACCTGTACGGGGACCCCGGCCCCGAGCCGGACGCGCTGCTGGCCGGCTCCACGAAGCTGCCCCTCGACCCCGACCGCCTCCTCCCGGTGCTGATCCACGTCCTGGACTCCGTCACGGAGCTGCGCCGGGCCCTGCCGGGGGCGGAGTGGCACGTGCACGTGGACGACCAGGACGTCCCCTGGGAGGAACCGGAGGGCTTCGGCTTCCCCGGCATGCGCGACCTCTGACCACCCGAACGGCACCCCACCGGAAGCCCCGCGTCCCGTACCGGGTACCTTCCCTCCACGGCGCGTCGAGAAGGGGAGCCCCAAGGGCTCGGCTCCGCGCCGCATCCGGAGGGAACCCGTACATGTCACTGCTGTCCCGGCTGAACCGCCGCCGCCCGGCGGCCCGGTCCGAGGCCCGCGCCGCCCAGGCCACCCGGCCGGCCGCGTTCGGCCTCGCCGTGCTCACCGCGCTCACCGCCTTCACCACCCTCGGCCCGGCCGCCACCCCCGCCCAGGCGGAGCCCGAAGACTGCCCGAGGGGCTACTTCTGCGCCTGGAAGACCGATCACGCCACGGGCGAGATGCTCAAGCTCACCCAGAGCGCGGCGACGCTCGGCGCCTGGGACAACCAGATCAGCGCGGTCTCCAACCGCACGGACAAGTGGGTCTGCGGCTACGACGAGCCCGGCTACAAGACGTCGTACTGGAGCGTCGGCGTGCGGGACCCCGACCCGGGCGGCACCGAGTGGGGCTACATGGGCATGCGCTCGGTCAGCTCGCTGAAGTTCGTCCTCACCGCGCGCGAGTGCTACGGCCCCGCCTACACGACGTGGCACGCCGAGCCCAACCCGGCCGGGCCCTCCCGCTTCGGCAACCTGAACGGCGACGACGAGGCGGACCTCCTCGCCCGCGACAAGGCCGGCCGCCTCTGGTTCCTCCCCGGCGACGGCAGCGGCAAGCTCGTCGGCGGCGGCTGGGGCGCGATGAACGCCCTCACCCGGCACGGCGACTTCTCCGCCGACGGCAAGGAGGACGTGATCGCCCGCGAGGCGTCCACCGGCAAGCTGTACCTGTATCCCGGCACCGGCACGGGCGCGCTCGGCGCCCGCAAGGTCATCGGGACGGGCGGGTGGAACGCCATGACCCGCCTCACCGCCTTCGGCGACCTCACCGGCGACGCCCGCTCCGACCTCCTCGCGGTCGAGAAGTCCACCGGCAAGCTGTGGCTCTACCCCGGTACGTCCACCGGCACCCTCGGCGCGCGCAAGCTCATCGGCGCGGGCGGCTGGAACAGCATGAACGCGCTGACGGCCCTCGGCGACGTCACCGGCGACGGCAAGGCCGACCTCGTCGCCCGCGAACCCGCCACCGGCAAGCTCTGGCTCTACCCGGGCCGCACCGGCGCCCTCGGCTCGCGCACCCTCATCGGCGGCGGCTGGAACGCGATGGCCCAGCTCGTCGGCGTGGGCGACCACGGCCTCGACGGCACCAACGACCTCATCGCCCTCACCAACAACGCCTTCCGCGGCACCTCGTGCTCCTACGAGGGCTGCCTGATGATCTACGGCGGCAAGGACAACGGCACCTTCGCCCCCGGCAGCTGGGACGGCCAGGACCGCTCCTGGAACGACATGAGCACCGTCTTCTGACCCCCCTCGGTCACGTACCCCGCCACCCGGCGGGGTACATTTCCGCCCTACGGCGCGTCGAGCGGGCAGGGCCCGGCTCCGCGCCGTCACGACGGAGGGAACGAATGCGCATATCTCTGCGCCGGCGCGTGGCCACGGCGGCCACGGCGCTCGGCCTCACCACGCTCGGCGTCCTCGGCGCGGGCGCGGCCCCCGCCCAGGCGGCCCCGGCCGACTGCCCGGTGGGCTACTTCTGCGGGTGGAAGACGGACGACGCCACCGGCACGATGTACAAGACGAACGCCAGCGCCGCGACGCTCGGCACCTGGGACAACCAGTTCCGCACGGTCTCCAACCGGACCAACAAGTTCGCCTGTCTCCACGACGACGCGAACTACGGCTACGACGGCGACGTCGCCTCCGTCGCCCCCAACCCCTCGGGCACCGAGTGGGGCGGCCCCGGCATGACCGGCGTCAGCTCCGTCCGCCTGGTCACCACCGAGCGCGAGTGCGGCGGCTGGGAACCGTACCCCTACTGGTACGCGAACCCGCAGACCACCGCGCCCGCCTTCGGCGACCTCAACGGCGACAAGACGTCCGACGTCCTCTCCCGCGACAAGGCCGGCCGCCTCTGGTTCCTCCCCGGCGACGGCAGCGGCAAGCTCGTCGGCGCGGGCGGCTGGAACGCCATGAACGCCCTCACCCGGCACGGCGACTTCTCCGGCGACGGCAAGGAGGACGTGATCGCCCGCGAGGCGTCCACCGGCAAGCTGTGGCTCTACAAGGGCGCGGGCACCGGCTCCCTCGGCACCCGTGTCCTCATCGGTTCGGGCGGCTGGAACGCCATGAACCACCTCACCGCCTTCGGCGACCTCACCGGCGACGGCCGCTCCGACCTCCTCGCCGTGGAGAAGTCCACCGGCAAGCTGTGGCTGTACCCCGGCACGTCCACCGGCGCGCTCGGCGCCCGCAAGCTGATCGGCGCGGGCGGCTGGAACAGCATGAACGCCCTCGTCGGCTTCGGCGACATGACGAAGGACGGCAAGGCCGACCTCCTCGCCCGCGAGCCCTCCACCGGCAAGCTCTGGCTGTACCCCGGCAAGACCGACGGCGTCGCCACCCGCGTCCTCATCGGCAGCGGCTGGAACAGCATGGCCGCGTTCCTCGCGGTCGGCGACCGCACCGGCGACGGCTACGCCGACATGTCCGCCATCACGAACAGCACCTACTCGTCGAACTACGGCCGCGGCCCGGGCCTCCTGGTCGCGTACGACGGCAAGTCCACGAACGGCTTCCAGCCGGGCGTCATGGAGGACGAGTCCTGGTTCGACCTGAACGGCCAGTTCTGATCCGGTGACCCGGTGATACGCGAAGGGCCTCCGTCCCGGCCAGGGGCGGAGGCCCTTCGCGCACGCGCGACCCCTACTTAACCTGGGCGAGGAACGCGTCCCAGGCGGCGGGGGAGAAGTCCCGTTCCTCAGCTCCAGCTCGGCGTCGGGCCGTTCGAAGGAGTGAACGGGATCGGTTGCCCCGATCGCGCGTCGAGCAGAATTCGGTCTCCCAGAGGACGGTCGAGCTCTACCGTCACCTCCTGGAGTTCAGCCTGCTTCGTGCAGTTCCCTCCGGTCTCCCGGCGCGCCAAGGACGAAAGGACCACGGTGAGGTCGGATTCCCTGGCCTGTACCAGCGGGCCCTTGTCACAAGCGCCGTGGAGAGCGATCACTGTGATCGATCGTCCGTCCTTGGACGTTCCCACGAGGCCGTTGAACGGATGGAGCGGAACATCTCCGGCCGGGCCGATGGGAGGTTCGGGGAGAGTAGAGGGCAGTACAGCCGCTTGCTTGAGAGGCGTGGCGTAACCGTCCAAGGTGAAGAGCCATGCTGGGACAGTGGCAGCTCCACGGCTGGTGAACACAGCCATGGTGCCGAGCCGTGCAGCCGTCACAGTCAGGTGCGGCTCGTCGCCCACACGGTCACCCGAGAGCGACTTGTAGGAGTCCAGCGATCGGATGACGGGTCGGGCGAGTGTGCCGCCGTCGGCCCAAGCGACCTTGGCCGCCTTGGGTGACGCGCTGGGCAACGTGCCTCGCAGCACGAAGCTGTGATCCCGGAACGCCTGCTGATCGGCCTTGCTCCGGAGACCACCTGCCGGCGACTGAACCACCTCGCCCATCGGGTGGTATCCGGCACGCCAAGAGGCGGCGGCAGGCGATTTTTCCCAGGCTCCCGCCACCTGCTCGGCGCGCCGCGCGACGGCTGCCGAGTCGGTCTCCGATTCCTCGTCGACATGGCTGCTGCAACTGATTACCGACAGAACGCAGAGACTCGCCACGGCCTGCACGATCGATGCTCTCGTGAACCTGATGCGCATGCGGCCTCCCTGAGAAGAGTTCGATGGCGGCAGTGCCGCTGCTTGGACGTGACCGCCCGGGTGACGGATCCGTCGGTTGAGGCCGAGAAGGCGAGGAGGTCAGTAGACGTGGAGACCTCGCTCGTTCAGCACCGTCTGGACCTTGGTGAAGTAGTTGCGGTACGTACCCGTCGCCGAGGAATTGCAGGTCGTCTCGTCTGTGCCGCCGGAGAGCAGGCCGAGAGCCGTCGACCCGGTGACCAGCGGTCCTCCGCTGTCGCCTCCCAAGGCGCAGTGGTTCGTCTCGTACATGCCGTACATGGTCCTGCCGGCGATGTTGACCGTCACGTGCGTCCTGGTGATGCCCCCCGTCGTGTCCTCGCTCATGGTGCCCAGTCGATCCGTGGATTCGTTCTCAGCGGCGTAGCGCGAGGTGGTGATGTCCCGGACCGTTCCGTTGAAGTAATGGACGCCGCCCACCGGCTGGAGCGTGCTGCCGTCCACGCGGATCGACGCCCAGTCGCAGGCGCGGCTTGACCCGTCGCAGTAGCCGCTGGTGCCGTCGTGGAAGGAGTAGGCGTTCTGAACGCCGATCCTTTCCTTATTCCAGTTCACGTACCACGTGTTCCCGGTGCCGGGGACGCAGTGGCCCGCGGTGAGCACATACTCAGCTCCTGCAGTGTTCCGGACGTTGAATCCCGCGGAACACAGCACTCCGGAGGCTATGCCGAAGCCTCCGAGAAGCTTGTCCTTGAACACCAACTCGCTCTCGATGCGATCGACGCGCACGGCCCCGACATGTATCGCGGCGACCTTCTCGATCTTCTCTCAAACGTCCGAGGGAGCCCCGTCGAAGATCTCGACGCTCACCTGGTTGGTACTGGCATCGATACCCCAGGCGGTATTAGGTATGTTTCCCAGCTCATCGAGTCGCTCGTGCACAGCCTCAAGTTCGGCAGTGCTGCGTGCCACCAGCTTCGCGGTGCCCCCTGCCTTCCGGACATTCCACGCCGTCTGCTGGTCAGTGACAGCAATGACGAGGCGTCCGTCCTCGTAGTACACGCCACCGGTCCGGTCGTCGCCGAGTGTCTTCGCCAGCGCGCTGGCACGTAGCGGGTCCACAAGCGGATCGGGCTCTTCTGTGGCCGATGCGGGAAGCGCCGCAGAGCCCACGATCAGAAGTGTGAGAGGCAAGGTGAGCAGACGTCTCCGACGTCTTGGAATCATGTAGAACCCCGTTCTCGTGTCAGGGTATTGACCGCATGTTCAATGTCGGCCCGACCCTAAGTGGCGATTCTTCGAGAGGTCGCCACCGCTCTCGGCAGGAGTGTCTCGCCTGCTGAGAACTTGCCGACCAGATGCGGTGCGGATCGGGAGACGGGCCAGTCGATGCGGCTGCCTGCGACAAGGGAATCCGTCAGGTCTAGACCAGCTTCGTGGCGCGTCCCGACGTTGATCGCCGAATGGCAGCGTTGGTCGACATACCGGACGCTCCCGTTCTGGCCGCACGCCGATCGGGCGGCCGCCCCGCGACAGGCGCCCCCGTCACGGAAGCGAGGCCCGGTCGCCTACTGGTGGCCGGGCTGCCCTTCTGCCTGCGGCCCCGTGTGGCCTCGACCACTGTGCCCGCCGCGCTCAGTGGGTGAACATCTGGCGCGCCCCGGAGGGGTGGCGGCCCTGCGCGCGGTGAACGACGGCAACGAGACCGTCCCGACGGTCCTCCTGGCCGGCGGGTCGCACGGCACTAAACCCGACCTGCGTGGTGGCTCCAGCGCCCGGACCTACACCTCGGCTCCGCGCGGCGGCTGGCTTGTCGGCCGGCCTACTTCACCTGGGCGAGGAACGCGGCCCAGGCGGCGGGGGAGACGGAGAGGGAGGGGACGGCGATGTCCTTGGAGTCACGGACGTGCACAAGGTGCACACCGGCGGCGACCTCGACGCATTCGCCGCCCTGGCCGCTGCTGTAGCTGCTCTTGAACCAGTTGAGGTCGGTGCTCATAGCTCTCGTGCCACCCGTTCGATCCATCGAGCTGACGCCTCCGATGAGAGTGCTTGCGAGCGCAGGATCCCGTAACGGGCGAATGCGTCGCCCAAGTCAGGCTGCTCGGTGAGAAGGTACCTGTTGCTCTGAGCCTCGACGTAGACGAGCTGCTTCTGGCGTCGTTCCGTCTCCAAGAGCATGAAGGGCCCACTGATGCCTGCGTGCACCTCCACGTCAGTGGGCATCACCTGGATCTCCACGTGACGCAGACGGCCGATGTCGAGAATGCGCATCAGGTTGTCCTTGAGGACGCGCCTACCGCCGAGAGGACGGGTGAGCGTGGCCATCTCCAAGACGAAGCTGACGAGGGGCGGGGGCTTGCGATGGAGCACTGCTTGCCGCGCGATGCGGCCTTCGAGCATGGACTCGCGCTCTTCTTCCGGCCAAGGAGGCGTAGCACAGTTGAACACGGCCCGCGCGTAGTCCGGTGTCTGCAACAGCCCCGGGATGACACGGCATTCGTAGCCCGAGATCGAGACGGCCTTCCTTTCTTCTCTCACGTACTCCTCGAATCCGCCGGGCGTCGGTCCCGGCGGAGTCTCCTTCGCGAGTTCCAGCAGTGCACCTTGTGCACCCAGCTCCACGTCCGAGACGGAAACGAAGTGGTCCAGGGCGCGGCGCTCGCCACGCTCGATCATCGCCACCTGGGACTTGGAATATCCGGTCGCCGCTGCCAGCTTCTCCTGTGAAATGCCCGCTCGCTCCCGGTAGAACCGCACCATCCTCCCGAACGCCCTGGCTGTTCCCGCGCCCTGCTTGGGCTCCTTGTTCACACCCCGCCTCCCCGAGTGCACAGTCCTGCACAACATCACGTTGCCCCTGGTGACAGGACAGCACGCTCGGGAAGCTGGCGTCATGAATCTGAGCAAGTCGCTTGACGGCAAGCCGTCCTGGGTACCCGCCGCCGGTCACGTCCTCCGGCTCGCCGGCGTGCACTTCGACGCCGTACGGGTTCCCGGTGTCCTGGGAGAGGAGGTGGCGTACCACCTCATGGAGTTCACGGACTTCCAGGCGGGGCCGATCGTGCGGGAGGCCGCCCGGGGGCGGAACCTCTACTTCCTGCTGGCGCCGGGTACGGCCTCGGGGTTCGCGTGGCCGGCTCCGGTGCGGGCGCTGGGTGGGGGCCGTGGGGGCGAGTCGTACGTGGGGATCCCGGCGTTCGACGGGACGACGTGGCCGCTGGGCTGGAGGTCGCTCCCGACGCTCGAAGATCCGTTCGTGGAGGGAGAGTTGTTGCACCGGGCAGTGGAATATGCGCTACGGTGACGCCGACATCACGCTCCGTAAAGGGAGCGGCCCCCGGCGGTGCGCCAACACCAATCCGAGGGCCTTCACTACCAGTGGACTGGAGCTCCACCAGAAATGCTTCGGCATGCTATCGCGCCCTTGTCGGCGTACACGAAGGTCTCGCACAGTGTCGTCCGGAATCCGCGACTGACCAGCGACGCGAAAGTCCTCCTCGTCTACCTCCAGGGGCTCCCGGAGAGTGCGGCCACGGCGAAGCCGCTCGGCGAGCACGCGGCTGACCTGGGTATGAAGCCCCGGGCATACCAGAAGGCGAAGGAATCGCTCACCACGTGCGGACATCTGCACGAGTGGCGATGGCAGGACGGTCAGGGGCTCTGGAAGACCACCCAGCTCGTCACGAACGTCAGCCTCACGCGTGAAGAGGCGAGGGCGGTACGGGACGGCGACCGGTCACCGACTGTGCCCGATCCGGCGGTCGGTGGGCCAGGCACCCCGGAGACCGGTTGTTCCTCCAATGATGAAGACGGGGAGAAGACCAACCCCCCACCCCCCGGCGGCCCCGCGCTTTCGACGGAGCCGGAACCGGAGCCGGAGACAGAACCGGAACCGGAGCCTGAGGCCCCGGAGCAGTCGCAGGCGCACCGCGACGGCGATTCCGTGCTCGTCCACGCCGAACGCCTCCTCCTCACGCTCCACCACGCCGACCGCGATCTCCGCCTCGGCGTCCGGGAGGCGCGCGGGCTCGCCGCCCTCGCCGCCGAGTGGCTGCGGCGAGGGGTTTCGGCGGCGGACCTCCGGCACGCCCTGACGGCGCATCTGCCGCGCACCGGCGTCCGTTCGGCGGTCGGGTTCCTCCGGCACCGGCTGACGGAGAAGCTTCCGCCGGAGCCGGTGGCCGACCCGCCCGGCGAGGCCCCGGGTCCGGTGCCCGGTGCCCTGGTGAACTGCCAGGGGCCCGGTGACAAGCCCCACGCCTTCCGGCCGGTCGCGGACGAGACGCTGTGTGGCCCCTGCCGCCGCGAGGCCGCGCTCCGGGCCGACCGGCGCGACCGGCCACGGGAAGCTCGCCGCCCCGCCGCCGGGCCGGACTGGCGCGGCCGGGTCGCCGAGGCGTTCGCGGAGCGCCCGGGGCTCGCCTGGAAGGCGCTGGAACGTTCGGCGGGGGCCGAACCGTCCCGCGGCTAGCGTGCGGAGAGCCGCGCGGGACCGGCCCGCGCGCCCGGCCCCCAGGAGGCACTGGTGCCCGAGAACGAGCTCCGGCTCCGCGTCGCCGCGCGGTTCCGCGAGGTGAACGGTGACCACCCGATGACCGCCGCCGACGACGCGTACGTCAGCGCGCAGTTCGTCCCGCTGGACGAGCTGTGCGCCGCCGGGGGCCGCGAGGCCGACGAGGCCCGGCGGCTGATGCTGGCGCGGCGGCTGCCGCTCCCGGGGTACCTGCGCTCCGACGGCGCGGAGATGGTCCCGCGCGACCTGTTCGCCCTCGCCGAGCGGGCCGGCGGGACGGACCTCCTCGAAGGCTGGTTCGTCGCGCACTGGGACGACGAGTCCGTCGGGCGGGCGGAGTGGGACGCGTACCTCAGCGGCCAGTACGTCTGCCTGCACGCCGTCACGCCGGCGACGATCCGGCGCAAGGAGTACTTGACGGGCGCGATCTCCGCCGCGGAGAACGCCCCGGACGCCGGTTCGGCGGGCTGGACCGCGCGGCTGCACGCGCTGGTCGACGAACTCGACGCGCTGGAGCCGGCGTTCACCGCCTACGACCGCCTCCGCTTTGGCGGCCCGACCTCCCGGGACATCTGCGTCGACGCCGTCCGCGCCCGCCACCCGCGCGGCGGGACGGCGGCTAGCCTGGCCGGGTGATACGCGCCTGGATCCTGCCGTCGATGTACGCGCTCGTCGGCGCACTGCTCGCCGCGGCCTCGTCCGCCCGGGGGGACACCGGCACCGGAGTCGTCCTCCTGGTGCTCTTCCTCCTCCTGGCGGGCGCCAACTCGCCGCTGGTCTTCCCCCGTTCGCTCACCTCGGCCGAGGCCGTGCGTCGCGGCGAGGCCGACGGGCGGCCCGTCGTCTACTGGCGGCCGGGCTGCCCGTACTGCGTGCGGCTCCGCGTCCGCCTCGGCGGGCGGGCCCGCCGGGCCCACTGGGTGAACATCTGGCGGGACCCGGAGGCCGCGGCGGCGGTACGGGACGTGAACGACGGCAACGAGACCGTCCCCACCGTCCTGCTGGCCGGCCGCCCCCACACCAACCCCGACCCGGCCTGGCTCCGCGCCCGGATCGACGAGCTCAGCCCGCCGGGTCGGCCCGGCGGTCCGGATGGTCCGGCACGGTGACCCCGTACGCCGGGAAGACGCCGGTCAGCATCGCGTACTCCTCGGCGGTCAGCCGGTCCCGCTTCCAGATCGCCTGCGCGGCCGTCGTCGTCCGCGCGATCGCGGAGTGCAGCCCGCCGCCCGGCCGGGCGGCCCGCAGCTCCTCCGCACGCGGGTGGAAGGAGTCCCGGACCAGCTTGTCCAGGGCCGAGAAGCGCGCCGCGTCGAACTTCGGCACCACGGCGTGGTCGAAGGCCCCGGAGGCGACCGCCACCGCCGTGGCGTGCCGGATCTCCTGCAGGGCGGTCAGCGGAAGACGGGAGGCGGCGGCGACGAAGGCGGCCACGTCGGGCGGGACCAGGGAGGACGACATGCCCGCAGGCTCTCATGGACGCCCCGGGCCGCCTCAGCGGGCGTACGGGTTGTCCGCGACCGGGCCCGGCTGCCCCGGGAGCGGCGGGTACGCCGGCGGGGGCGGCTGCGGCGGCTCGGACGCGGGGGTCCTGCGGAGGCGGGCGAGGTCCGCGAAGATGAAGAGCACCGCGACCACGCACAGGATCGTCGACTGCGTCGAGAAGCCGACGTTCTTCAGATTGAGGAGCGTCTGGAGGGCGCCGGCGAAGAGCGAGCCGACCGCCACGTCCAGCACCGTGCCCTCGCCGCTCCGCAGGCTGCACCCGCCGGCGGTCAGACCGAGCAGGCACACGATCATGAACTCCCGGCTCAGCCCGGCCTGCGTCGTCGACCCGATCCGCGCCGTGAACGCGAACCCGGCCACCGCCGCCAGCAGGAACGCCGGCAGGAACAGCAGCACCGTCACCCGCAGCCAGCCCGGCTCCGGCACCGCGAGCCGCCGCTCCTGGCGGGGCAGGTACCAGGCCACGGCCAGGAAGAGCGCCACCCCGATCAGGAACAGGCCGGGGATCCGCGCCCCGTTGTAGTCCAGCGCCGTCAGCCAGGACGACCGCACCAGCACCGTGCCCTCCGGCGCGATGTCACCGACCAGCGTCTCGGCGCCGATCAGCAGCGCGACCGCCGAGAACAGGGCGTGCCCCGTCTGCGCGTTCAGCGACAGGAAGCCGCTGAGGAAGGCGAACGGCACCGCCGCGAGCAGCGCGAGCAGCACCCCGAACAGCATGCCGCCGTTGTCGGAGGCGTTCACGCCGAGGATCACCGCGCCCAGCCCGGCCACACCGATCGTCGCCGGCTCGATCCGCTTGCTGCGCAGCAGCAGCAACTGCGACAGGGCCAGCACGCCGGGGACCACCGCGACCGAGGCGATCGTCCGCAGCATCCGGTCCGCCGAGGACGTCGACGCCTCGCCCACGCACACCACCACGAGCACGACCGTCGCCGCCCCGATCAGCCCCAGCCACCACCCCTGCCCCCGCCGCACCGCGTCCCCGCCGACCGTCACGCCAGCCCCTCCCGTACCACCGTCCACACAGCCAAGTCCCCATCCTGGCCCACGCCTTGGCGTCCCCAGCCCCTTTCCGGCAACTCGCCGCCGGGGAAATCCCCTGGCCGCCGCCCGACCAGCCCCGCTACCTTCCCCGCCATGACCAGCACCGGCACCAGCCCCCAGCCCCGGCCGACGACGACCCTCTGGCGCCCCACCGGCCCCGAGGAGCTCGCCCTCGTCCGCGCGCTGGACTGGCGCGCCTGGCCGCCCCGGCTGCCCGAGCAGCCGATCTTCTACCCGGTCCTGAACGAGGACTACGCGATCCGCATCGCCCGCGACTGGAACGTGAAGCACAGCGGCGCCGGCTACGTCACCCGCTTCGAGGTCGACTCCGCCTTCCTCGCCCGCTACCCCGTCCAGCAGGCCGGCGGCCGCACCATCCTGGAGCTGTGGGTCCCGGCCGAGGACCTGGACGACTTCAACGCCCACATCGTCGGCCCGATCACCGTGACCCACACGTTCCGCTGATCCGTACGGCAGGTACGGTCGGCGACGAAGCGCGCGACGCCGCGCGAATTCCGGCGTGAACCCCTCCCCGCTCACGGGAGTCCCCTACCCCCAGGAGAATCGATTTTGCGCACCACCCTCAGAAGAAGCCTGGCGTCCCTGCTGGGGACCGTGACCCTGGGCGTCGCCGGGCTGGCCGGGGCCGCGCCCGCCCAGGCCGCGGTCTCGGACTGCCCCTCGGGCTATTTCTGTGCCTGGACGCAGGAGAACGCCCAGGGCACGATGCTCAAGACCCGTACGAACCTGCCCACCATGGGCTCCTACGGCACGCGGTACGGCTCGTACATCAACCGCACCTCCGCGTACGCCTGCATGTACGAGTCGGCCGACTACCGGGCCATGGACGGCTACTGGGTGGAGCAGCCGTCCAGCAACGGCTCCTGGACCGGCGGGCCCATGTTCAGCATGGGCTCGGTCAAGTTCGTCCGGACCGAGCGTGAGTGCTCGCGGAACGCCTATCCGGACTGGTGGGCCGAGACCTCCCCCAAGGCGGCGGGCTTCGGGGACCTCGACGGCAACCGCAAGGCCGACGTCCTCACCCGCGACAAGGTGGGCCGGCTGTGGTTCACACCCGGCGACAGCACGGGCAAGCTCGTCGGCGCGGGCGGCTGGAACGCGATGAACGCCCTCACCCGCCACGGAGACTTCTCCCGTGACGGCAAGGAGGACCTGATCGCGCGCGAGGCGTCCACGGGCAAGCTGTGGCTGTACCCGGGTACGGGTACGGGCGGCTTCGGCGCCCGTAAGCTCATCGGCGCCGGGGGCTGGAACGGGATGAACCGGATCACCGCCGTCGGTGACCTCTCCCGCGACGGCCGCGCCGACCTCCTCGCCGTCGAGAAGTCCACCGGCAGGCTGTGGCTGTACCCCGGTACGTCCACGGGCACCCTGGGCGCGCGCAAGCTGATCGGCGGCGGCTGGAGCGCCATGAACGCCCTCGCCGGTCCTGGCGACTTCAACAGCGACGGCCGCGTCGACCTGATCGCCCGCGAGGCGTCCACCGGCAAGCTGTGGCTGTACCCGGGTACGGGAACGGGCACCCTGGGCGCGCGCAAGCCGATCGGCTCCGGTGGCTGGAACGCGATGGAGACCTTCCTGGCCGTCGGCGACTTCAGCGGCGACGGCAAGCCCGACCTCGCGGCCGTCACCAACAGCAAGTACGTCATCAACGGCAACTGGGGCAACCCGGGCTGGCTGGTCGGCTACAACGGCCTCGGTACCGGCGGCCTCGCCTCCGGCGTCCTGCGCGACGGTGACTGGTGGGGCCTCAACGGCGTCTTCTGACCGGCGACGAGCTGACGGTGAGGGCCGCCCCGCGCACGTTCCGTGCGGGGCGGCCCTCGCCGTACCTACCACGCACCGTTGGGGGTGGCGGCCGGCCCGACCTACGTGAACGCCTCGCAGCTCGTCTTCTGACGGCACCGGGGGCCTTCCCGCGCGCGCCCGCGCCGGAAGGCCCCCCGGGGCTCAGCCCTTGCTCACCGCCGCCAGGATCTCCGGCAGGCGCTTCACCATCCGCCCCGACATGAGCTTCAGGGCGCCCCAGGTCAGCAGGGCGCCGTAGGTGACGCCCAGGGGCAGCAGGAGCCACAGCAGGGCGTGCTGGTCGCTGACCCGCAGCCACACCAGCAGGGCGATCAGCGGGGCGCACAGCAGCGGCCCGCCGAACATGCCGCCGAAGATCGCGGCGACCGCCATGCCGCCCTGGCCCGGCGCCACGTTGCGGCGCGAGTCCTGGGGGATCGAGTACGGATACCGGACCGAGGCGACGACCCCCAGCGCCAGCATCGCGCCGAGCAGCGCGAACGCCAGGCCGAAGACCTCCGGGAGCTGCGACCAGCCGCCCGTGACCAGCGCCGTGCCCACGGCGACGACCACCGTGAACGGGACGGTGATCGCGATCATCACGTACGCCCGGTCCCGCAGCTCCGCGTACGCGTCCGCCGGCGACGCGATGGTCTGCGCGACCATCCAGAACGCCGACGAGTCCTGCCCGAACTGGTTGAACATCTGCACGCCCAGCATCCCCGAGGCGAAGCACGCCCAGTAGACCGAACCGGCCTCCTGGAAGGCGTTGAACATCGGCACGAGCGCGCCGATCGCCAGCGCCGACACCCACGCGGCCTTCGTCTTCGGATCCCGCCAGATGTAGCGGAAGCACCGCTCCATGACCGCGCCGGTACGCCCCCCGGGCAGCAGCCGCGCGGCGAGACCGCGCCCCTGCGCCGGGTCCCGCACCGTGTCCGGCGCCGCGCCGACCGTCGAACCGTCCGGCTCGACCATCAGCCGCACCAGGCTCCGCCGCCACCACCACAGCAGCACCCCGAGCAGCACCAGCGACGGCACCAGCCGGGCCACGGCGAGCGCGAGGTCGCCGTCCGCCGCCGACCGCACCGCCGCCACCGCGGAGGCCGGCGGCAGCCAGCCCACCACCGACGCGACCGTGTCCAGCGCCGACAGGTCCTCCGCCCGGCCCAGCGCCTGCGCGCCGAAGTTGACCGCCTGGATGCCGAGCGCGATCACCAGACCGCTCAGCAGCGCCATGTCCCGCCCCTTGCGGGAGGTCAGCAGCCGTACGTTCGCCGTCGCGATCGCCCGCGACAGCGCCACGCACACCAGCAGCACCAGCGGCACCGCGAGGACGGCGAACACCGTCGCCGCCGCCCCGTGCGCCACGGCGGCGACCGCCCCGACCGCGAGGCAGAGCGTGAACAGGGGCCCGATCCCCACCAGGGAGGCCACGAGCAGCGCCCGCACCAGCGGCTGCGGCCGCAGCGGCAGCATCACCAGCCGCGAGGGGTCCAGCGTCTCGTCCCCGCTCGGCAGGAACAGCGGCATCACCGCCCAGCCCAGCGCGAACACCCCGACCGTGAGCACCGCCACCGCGCCGGCCGCCTCGTGGCCCCGCAGCATCAGGAAGGACAGCACCATGAAGGCGGCGATCAGCAGCACCACCACCAGGGAGGCGACGAACGCGGCCGTGCGCCCGCCGGACTGGCGCAGCCCGTTCCGCATCAGCGACAGCTTCAGCCGGACGAAGATCGGGGTGAGCGACGGCTCGGGGGTCGTCGCCGTCATCGGCGGTCACCCTGGGCGCCGCCGCCCAGCCAGTCCAGCGAATCGCCCGCCGCGGCCCGGCCGTTCGCGCCCACCAGCTCCAGGAACGCCTCCTGGAGGGTGGCCGCGTCCCCCTTCACCTCCGCCAGCGGACCCTGCGCCCGGATCCGGCCCCCGGCCATCACCGCGACCCAGTCGCACAGCGACTCCACCAGCTCCATCACATGGCTGGAGAAGACCACGGTCGCGCCGGAGGTCGTGTACCGCTCCAGGACGCCCCGGATGGTCTGCGCCGACACCGGGTCGACGCCCTCGAAGGGCTCGTCCAGGAAGAGCACGTCCGGGTTGTGGAGCAGCGCCGCCGCCAGGCCGATCTTCTTCCGCATGCCGGTCGAGTAGTCCACGACCAGCTTGTGCTGCGAACCGGCCAGGTCCAGCACGTCGAGGAGCTGGGTGGCCCGCTTGTCGACCTCCGCACCGGGCAGCCCCCGCAGCCGCCCGCTGTACGCGAGGAGTTCACGGCCCGAGAGCCGCTCGAAGAGCCGCAGCCCCTCCGGCAGGATGCCGATCCTCGCCTTCACCTGCGCCACCGACTCGGGGTCGCGCCACACGTCGTGGCCGGCCACCCGGATCCGGCCGGAGTCCGGCCGCAGCAGGCCGGTGATCATGGAGAGGGTGGTGGTCTTGCCGGCGCCGTTCGGCCCGACGAGCCCGATGAACTTCCCCGCCGGCAGCACCAGATCGATCCCGTTCACGGCGATCTGCTGGCCGAACCGTTTCCACACCCCTTCCACCTGCACCGCGGGCCGGGGCGCGCGAGAGGGTTTGTCTAGGCTGCGGGCGTCTCAGTGGATATATGAGGTGGTCAGGTGGGCGCTGGAGC
>NZ_JBHYKM010000066.1:17164-42493 GCF_042741435.1 Streptomyces sp. NPDC058955
AACCTAGTGTCTGTGAGCTGCCTACGCGACCAGCCACCCCCCACCCCTCCCCCGCGGCGGCCCCCCCCGGTTGTTGCGGGGGGGGCCGCGCCCGTCGGTTCGAACGTTCCGTCAGATGCCTGGTCAGGCATGGTCCGTCAACCCTTCGATGGTTCCCCGTGCACGGCGCTGGTCACGCCTCCGGCCACCCTACGGGCAGGCCCACGGGAAACCCCAGGTCACTGACGGCGGGCCCGCGACTCCGCCGCCTCGCGCCCGCACGCGTACGCGAGCGCGCTGATCAGCTCCTCCGCGTCCGGCAGCCAGCGGTTGGCCGGGGTGGGCCGCCGCGCCCACTGGACCGCGCCCCGGCCGCCGATGCGGGTGGGCGGCGCCGCCACGTAGTGGCCCTCCCCGCGCGTGGCGAGGTCGAGCGAGGCCGGGGTCCAGCCCAGCTTGCGGATCAGGTCGGGGACCTTGGCGGAGGCGCCGGGCAGCACGAAGAAGAACATCCGGCGGTCCGGGGTGCAGGTCACCGGGCCCAGCGTCAGCTCCATCCGCTCCATGCGGGCGAGCGCGAGGAAACCGGCCGCCTCGGGCACCTCGATCGCGTCGAAGGTGCGGCCGGTGGGGAGGAGGATCGAGGACTTCGGCTGCTTCGACCACATGCGGCGGGCGCCGACCGCGCTCCCGGTCGCCAGCGTCGCCCAGTCGGGCTTCACGGCGTGGGCGCCCGGCAGCGGGCAGTCGGCGGTGCCGCAGGAGCAGTGCTCCCGGCCGTCGACGGCTTCCAGCCAGGTCCCCGGGAACACGTCCCAGTGCCGCTCTTCCGCGTACCGCACGGCGCTGTCGAGCAGCTGCTCGCCCCGCTGCTTGGGGATCTGCGCGGCTTCCGTCGTGACTCCGATGGTCTCATCCACGGTGAAGACAACTGCCCCCGTCACCTGGGGTTACGGGCGCGGCGGCGCCGGGGGTGAGGCATCGATCCTGCATGCGGGGCGCATGGGTGCACGCGCGGGGGCGCGCGGGGGACCGGGGAGCGGGGGAGGGGTACGGAAGAGGGCGGGGCGGGCACGCGGCGGGGGCGGGGCGGGGGCCGTGGACCGCCGGCCGACGTGTCCGGTTTCGCGTGTTCACATCGGCATTGACCGGATATCCGCAGGGCAGTGATCACTTCGTGTCCGTACCCGTCCCGTCTGGGGGTTCCACTCATGGCAGCCAGGCCACTCGTGCCGCGACAGCCCAACGAACGGCTCCAGGCGCTCATCCAGGAGGCCGCGTGTTCCAACGCCGGCCTCGCCCGCAGGGTCAACATGGTGGGCGCGGAGCGCGGCCTCGATCTGCGGTACGACAAGACCTCGGTGGCGCGCTGGCTGCGCGGGCAGCAGCCGCGCGGCCGGGCGCCCGGCATCATCGCCGAGGCGATCGGCCGCAAGCTGGGGCGGGCGGTGACGATCGACGAGGTGGGGATGGCCAACGGCCGCAACCTCGCGGCGGGCGTCGGCCTCCAGTTCGCGCCGACCGTGCTCGGCGCCATCGAGCAGGTCTGCGAGCTGTACCGGAGCGACGTGGGCCGCCGCGACTTCCTGACCGGTTCGTCGGTGGCCGCCTCGGCGCTGGTGGAGCCCAGCAGGGACTGGCTGATCGGCGGCGGGGACGCGCAGGTGGCGCGCTCGGCCGGGGCCCGGGTCGGCCGCGCGGACGTGGCGGCGGTGCGGGAGATGACGGCGGCGCTCGTCGACCTGGACCGGCGCTTCGGCAGCGGGCACGTCCGCCCGGTGGTGGTGCACTACCTGGACAGCGTGGTCTCCGGGATGCTGTCCGGCTCGTACCGGGAGGCGGTGGGCCGGGAGCTGTTCGGCGCGGTGGCCCGACTGACCGAGCTGGCCGGGTACATGGCCGTGGACACCGGTGAACCGGGGCTGGCGCAGCGGTACTACATCCAGGCGCTGCGGCTGGCGCAGGCGGCCGGGGACCGCGGCTACGGCGGCTATGTGCTGGCCGCGTCGATGAGCCACCTGGCGGCGGAGCTCGGGAACCCGCGGGAGATCACCCAGTTGGCGCGCGCCGCGCAGGAGGGGACGCGCGGCGGGGTGCCGCCGCGGGCCGAGGCGATGTTCCTGGCGGCGGAGGCGCGCGGGCACGCGCTGCTCGGGGACGTGCGGGCCTTCGAGTCGGCGGCGGGGCGGGCGGTACGCGCGCTGGAGGCGGCCGATCCGGAGGCGGGCGACGACCCGGTGTGGATCGCGCACTTCGACGGCGCGTATCTCGCGGACGAACTGGCGCACTGCTACCGGGACCTGGGGTACGCGGACGCGGCGGTCCGGGCGGCGCAGGAGTCGCTGGCCGGGCATCCGGAGGCGCGGGCGCGGCGGCGGGCGATCGGCCTGGCGCTGCTCGCGGCGGCGCGGGTGCAGCAGCGGGAGATCGAGGAGGCGTGCCGCGCCGGCACGCGCGCGCTCGAACTGCTCGGCGGGCTGCGGTCGTCGCGCGGGGCGGAGTACCTGGAGGACCTGAGGGACCGCCTGGAGCCGTTCGCGGGCGAGCCGGTGGTCCGGGAGTTCGAGGCGCGTCTGGAGGTGCACGCGGCCTGAGGGGAGGGCCCGCGGGGCGGTTCCGTTCCGTGCGAGGGGTGTTACCGGGCTCACACGTGTGTGCGGAGCCATGGACGCACCCGGTAGCGTGAGCCGACGATTCCGTAGGTTTATCAGTAGGAGTCCCGGTGACGCAGAACGGACAGGGTCCGGAGCAGGGGGGCGCGCAGGCGTGGGGCGGCGCCTGGGGGCCCGCGGGCGCCCAGGCCCAGCCGGGCGGGCAGCCGCTGCCCCCCGCGCAGCCGCTGCCGCCCGAGGCGCCGCCCGCCGGTGATCTCCAGGCCACGCAGTACATAGCGCCGGTGCCGCCGCAGCCGCAGGGCGCCCCGATGCCGCCGGCCGGTCCGCCGGCCGGCTACGGCTATCCGCCGCCGGTCGCCGCCCACGGCGCCGACATGCAGGCGACCCAGCACATCGCACCCGTGCCGGGGGGCGTGCCGCCGGTGGGTCCGCCCGCCGGGTACGGCTATCCGCCGCCGGTCGCCGACCTGCAGGCCACCCAGCACATCGCGCCCGTGCCGCCGCAGGCGGGCCCGGGCGGCGGCGCGCAGACCCAGTTCCTGGGGACCGGCCGGCTGCCGCAGCCGCCGGCCCCGGCGGGCGCCTCGGACGCGACGCAGTACATGGCGCCGGTGCCGGGCGGTCCCGTGCCGGGTGGTCCCGTGCCGGGTGGTCCGGTTCCGGGCGGCCCCGTGCCCGGTGGGCCCGTGCCCGGCGGTCCCGGTGCGTCGCAGCCGCCCGCGGAGTTCGACAGCCTCTTCCGGGACTCGGCGCCGGCGCAGCCCGCGCCCCCGGCGTACCAGCAGCAGGCCCCGGCCCCGTACCAGCAGCACCCGCCGCAGCACCCCCAGCCGCAGCAGCAGTACGGCTACCAGGGCGGGGGCGGCTACCAGGCGCCGGGCGGCCACCAGGACGCGTACTACTACGACGACGAGCCGGAGCCCTCGCGCCGGAAGTCGCCGGTCGCGCTGATCGCGGCCGTGGTGGTCGGCTGCGCGATCGTCGGTCTCGGCGTGGGCGCCCTGCTCAGCAGCGGCGACGACGAGAAGAAGCCGACGGCCGGGACGAGCGTCGCCCCCAGTTCGCAGGCGCCCGCGACGGGCGACGGCGCCTCCCCGGCGCCGGAGAAGCAGGACGACCCGGCGGAGCCGCAGGCGCGGGAGCTGGACAAGCTCCTCGCCACCAGCAACGACAGCCGGGACACGGTGATCAGCTCGGTCGAGTCGATCAAGCAGTGCAAGAACCTCGACAAGGCCGCCGCCGACCTGCGCGGCGCGGCCGAGCAGCGCCGGAGCCTGGTGACCAAGCTGCAGACGCTCAAGGTCGACAAGCTCCCGGACAACCAGGCGCTGACGTCGGCGCTCACGCGCGCGTGGCAGGCGTCGGCCGCGGCCGACGACCACTACGCGGGCTGGGCCGACCAGATGAAGGCGAAGAACGCCTGCAAGGGCGGCAAGGCCAAGACCACCAACCGGCTGAAGGCGGCCAGCGACGAGAGCGCCGAGGCGACCAAGGCCAAGAAGGAGGCGGCCGGGCTGTGGAACCCGACCGCCGGGAAGTACGGGCTGACGAAGCGGTCCGCCACCCAGCTGTAGGGGCCGGGAGGCGGACCGGGCGGGTCAGCCGCCGCTGCTGACGGTGGGGCCGACATCGACGAAGCCGGGCTTCTGGGCGACGAGCCGGCCCTTCCGGACCACCTGGAACGTCACCTCGTGGTTGACGATCCGGGGGAAGTCCGGGGCGCCGAGCAGGTCCTCGTACATCCAGCGCAGCTTCGGCGTGAGGCCGCCGGTGTCCACCTGGGTGCCCCGGTCGAGGGCCTCGGTGATGCGGGAGGACGTGATCGTGTCCTTGTCGAGGGACTCGATCACCTCCTTGAGGACGGTGTAGGCGATCCAGGTGGTCTGCACGCCGGTGTCGGTCGGGTCGACCCGGTTGTCGGCGAAGGCGTGCTCCTGGATGACCTTCCGCATCGGGTCCCAGCTCTTGTCGTCCGCCTCCGGGTACCAGCCGGTGACGTACGCGCCCTCGAAGGGGCTGCGGGCGCCGCCGGTGCGGTCGATGACGGGCTGGCCGACGCTGCCGAGGACGGAGGAGATCCGCACGGACTCCGCGGCGTCGTCCTCGCCGTCCGCCGCCTGGGCGCCGCCGGCGGCCTTCGGCAGGCGGCGGAAGGAGTCGAAGAAGGTCTGGGTCCGCTCGCCGAGGACGGCGGCGACGCAGCCGTCCTCGGTGCCCGCCTTGTCCCGGGCGCTGGCGGCCTGCTCGGTGTACTCGGTGGCGTCCTCGACGGCCGGGATGTCGACGGCGCCGCGCTTGCTCGCCTTCTTCAGGCCCGCGTCGAGGAGCTTGGGCAGCCGGTCGCCGGCGAGGGTGTCGGGGCGGACCAGCGAGACCTTGCGGCAGTCCTCGGCGAGCTGCATGCCGTGCCCCGCGATGAGCGAGGCGAGGCCGCCGTTGACGGGGTACGAGAGGTGGCTGGTGAACTCGTCCTCGGTGAGGCCGTAGCCGCCGATGTACGGGATGCCGGCCGCTTCGAGGGGGGCCATGAAGGCCCGGCCGTTCTGGCTGTACGAGCCCACGACGGCGACCGCGTTCTCGCGGACCGCGCGGCGGGCGCACGCGGCGGCGCCGGCCGGGGTGTTCTCTTCGTTGCAGGTGAGGACGCGCAGTTCGTGCCCGTCGATGCCGCCCTGGGAGTTCACCCAGCGCGCGTACGCCTGGGCCATGGCGGGCATGCCGGGCATGTTGGTCGCACGGGTCTGGTCAGGAGCCCAGGTCATCACCGTGACGGGCTCCCTGGAGCCCCCCGTGGCACCAGGGAGCACGCCACACCCGGTGAGGATCGACGCGCCGGCCGCCGCGGCGGTGACGGACGCGAGGAGTGAGGACAGTCGCCTACCGGTCATGAGCACGCACGATTCCGGCCCAGGGGTAACGCGGGAGTGTGGGGCGTTCAACGGTGGGTGACACGGAGGTGAATTACGGGGGTCGGGGCGCCTAAGGGGAGGGGCCGAGTCCGGTTGTCGGTGGCGAACCGTACGATCGAGCGATGTCCAGTTCCGTCCCCGGTCCGGTTAACTCTTCCCGTCGCGGCCGTCGCTCCTCCACCATGGGCGGCATGCCGCTCAACGACATGCCGTGGTGGCGCTGGCGCACCAATGTGCGCTCGGCGCTGCACATGCTCTCCGATCCCGGGTTCCACCGGTCCGTCTGGCTCGCCGGCCAGGAGGGGTACGGGGACGTCACCGACGCCGTCTACCGGCTCGTCGAGGACACCTGGCTCGACAACTGGTCCGCCGAGCGCTACGTCGGCGCGATCTTCCGGGACTCCACCGAGGCCCAGCTCGTCGACGTCGCCGTCCTGCGGGTGCTGCGGATCCTCCACCAGGTCGGGCCCGACGCGCCCTTCTCCGCCTACCAGGAGCACCCCGGCTGGCCCGAGGCCGTCCACGCGGCCCGCGAGGCGCACGTCCGGCTCGCGACCGCCGACGGGGACGACCCGGACGCGCCGCCGCGCTCCCTGGACGTCCTCAGCATCCTCACGCGCGCGTGACGTTCCGCTGGGCGGACGGAGGTACGGGGCGGGCCGCGCGGTGTGGCACGCTGTCCGGATGACCGACCAGTATGTCCTCACCATCTCGTGCCCGGACAAGCAGGGCATCGTGCACGCCGTGTCGAGCTACCTCTTCATCACCGGATGCAACATCGAGGACAGCCAGCAGTTCGGAGACCGCGACACCGGTCTCTTCTTCATGCGGGTGCACTTCTCGGCCGAGGCGCCGGTGACCGTGGAGAAGCTGCGGGCGAGCTTCGCGGCGGTGGGCGACTCCTTCCAGATGGACTGGCAGATCCACCGCGCCGACGAGCGCATGCGGGTCGTGCTGATGGTCTCGAAGTTCGGCCACTGCCTGAACGACCTGCTCTTCCGGTCCTCCATCGGCGCGCTGCCGGTCGAGATCGTCGCCGTCGTCTCCAACCACACCGACTTCGCGGAGCTCGTCGCCTCGTACGACATCCCCTTCCGGCACATCCCCGTGACGAAGGACACCAAGCAGGCGGCGGAGGCGGAGCTGCTGGCGCTCGTCGAGGAGCAGAACGTCGAGCTGGTCGTCCTCGCGCGCTACATGCAGGTCCTGTCGGACGACCTCTGCAAGGCGCTCTCCGGCCGGATCATCAACATCCACCACTCCTTCCTGCCGAGCTTCAAGGGCGCCAAGCCGTACCACCAGGCGCACGCGCGCGGCGTGAAGCTGATCGGGGCGACGGCGCACTACGTGACGGCGGACCTCGACGAGGGGCCGATCATCGAGCAGGAGGTCGAGCGGGTCGGTCACGAGGTCACCCCCGACCAGCTCGTCGCGATCGGCCGCGACGTCGAGTGCCAGGCGCTGGCGCGCGCGGTCAAGTGGCACGCCGAACGCCGCATCCTCCCCAACGGCCGCCGCACCGTCATCTTCGCGTAACCCCCACCACCGCCGCCGCCGTCGTGGGCGCCGCGCCGCTCCGTTGTGGGCAATCGTTCCGCTGGGGCGGAACGGGTGGGCACAACGGAACGGCACCGTTAGCGGTGCCTCCGCGCCCTGTGCCTGGACCCGCACCGCATGTGCGCCGTGCGCGGGGTGCGGGTTCAGGCGCGGGAGCCTAGGCCCGGCGGACGGGCGCCGTTCCGTGTGCCCACCCTCCCCCAAGCTCTCGGCTTCGCTCGAGCAGGGGGGACCCCCATCGCCCCTTGCAGAACGCCTGCCCACACGGAGGACCAGCCAGCGGCGCCGCCCAGAAGCCGGGCCGGCGCGTCAGCCGGGCGTGAGGGTGGGCACCGCCCTGCGGGACGCCTGCCCACACGGAGGGTCGGCGGACGGCGCCGTCCCGAAGGCGCGCCCGGTGCGGAAGTCGGTGGGTTACAGGCGGCTCAGGGAGGCGGCGGCTGAGAGGACGTCCTGGATGGCTTCTCGGTCGCCGTCCTGACCCGCCGCCGCCTCCTGAGGGGAGATGTGGCCCGCAAGGAGCTGGCAGAACTCGACGCCGTCCATGGCGACCTGGGCCACGACGTGGTCGGGGGAGCCGAGGGCCGCGGGGGAGTCCAGCGCGATGTACCAGTGGCCGCCGCCCGCGCCCTCCACCTCCAGGTGGAGCGAGCGGCCGGGGGCGCCCGCCGCGACCAGGTGGCGGGGCGGGGCCGCGCGGCCGGTGCGGCGGCGGTGGGCGACCGCCGCCGGGAGGAGCCGGGCCGCCAGGTCGATCATGCCGTGCAGGTGCGGCCCGCTCGGCGGGTCGTACGGATAGGCCACCGCGTTCGCGATGTCGTCCGCGTGGACCCAGCACTCGAAGGCCCGCTCCAGGAGCGCGTCCTTGAGGGGCAGCGCGAAGTCGCCGTAGGTGACCGTGAGGTCGGAGACACCGCGGCCCGCGAACGACACCGTCCGGACGAGCGCGTGGCTCTGGTCCCGCCACGGCTCCCGCAGCGACCGGTTCGGCGGGCGGTCGAGGGACTCCCAGAACAGCTCGGTCCGCTCCGTCGGCGACAGCTCGGGCACCTCGGGACCGAGCGGGTCGTCGAGACCGAGCGCGCCGGACACCAGGCCGTCCACCGCGAGGAGGTGGCCGATCACCCCGGCGACGGTCGACTTCCGCCGCACCAGCCGGTCGTCCTCGTACCACTTGAGCCGGACCGGCGCGTGCCACTCGGACTCGCCGATGTCCCGCAGCAGCGCGTCCAGCCGCGCCGTCTCGGCGTCGTACGGGTTCGCCCACGCGGGCACGGGGATGCGGGCGGGGCGCCGGCCCAGGCAGTTCTCCAGGACCCGCGACCGCAGCAGCGGGTCGAGGTCCAGGTCCCGGTCCTCGTGCAGCAGCGTCACCGCGTCCCGCAGCCGCAGCGCCTCGTCCGCGCACGGCGCGCACGCGGTGAGGTGGTCCTCGACGGCCCGGGTCTCCGCGGCCGAACACGCCGACAGTGCCCAGGCCCCGAGGAGGGACTTGAGCACCGTGTGGGAGAGCAGCAGGGGCGGCGACAGGTCCGCGTGGTCGTCGGCGGCCTCCCGAGGGCCCGGTATCCGGGCGGCGCGTGCGAGGTCGTCGTCCTCGCCGTTCGCCCCCGTCACAGCGCCCGCCCGTAGCCGCCCGGCGGTCCGTCGAGGGGCCGGGTGTTCGCGGTGGACAGCAGCTGGAGTCCGAGCCGCAGCCGGCGCCGCGCCTCCTCGTGGCTGATCGACAGGTCGGCGGCGGTCTGGCGGTAGTCCCGCCGTTGGAAGTACGCCAGTTCGAGCGCCTTGCGGAGCGGGGCCGGCATGGAGGTGACGATGTAGTCGGCGCGGGCGGCGGCGGAGGCCCGGCGCACCTTGGCCTCCAGCTCCTCCGCCGAGCCGACGCCGGTCTCCGCGTACGCCGTCGCCTCGGTCTGCCGCAGCCGGTTCACGGCCTGCCGCTGGGTCAGCCGGGCGACCCAGGAGCGCAGATTGCCCTGCCGGGGGTCGTACGCCTCGGGGTTCTCCCAGATGGCGAGGAAGACCTCCCGGGTGACCTGGTCGGCGGCCTGGTCGTCGTCGAGGACCCGGTGGGCGAGGCTGTGGACGAGGGAGGCGAAGCGGTCGTACAGCTCGCCGAGGGCGGCGGCCTCGCCGCGCGCGAGCCGCTGCTGCATCCTGCGGTCCCAGCGCGGTGGTGTGTCGTTCGCCATCCGAGCCCTCCACCTTCCGCTTCCGCTGCCGTGCCTCGCCCGCCGTCGGTCCCTGCCCCGTCCGTCCACCCCAAACTAATGCGACCGGCCGACAACGCACGCAGGTTTGCCGCAAGTGCGGCGTTCA
This sequence comes from Streptomyces sp. NPDC058955, assembly GCF_042741435.1. Classification (NCBI taxonomy): domain Bacteria; kingdom Bacillati; phylum Actinomycetota; class Actinomycetes; order Kitasatosporales; family Streptomycetaceae; genus Streptomyces; species Streptomyces sp. NPDC058955. The sequence goes on from NZ_JBHYKM010000066.1 coordinate 26,544, forward strand.
CGCGGGAGCGGATGGTAAGGAAAGCGTCATACCCGGCGCCGGTGGTTTCGGCCGGACGCCCCGGGGCAGGCGCCCGTCCGTGACGACGATCGAGGCCGACGAGGACGACCGAGGCGGATGGACCGTGCTGCGCCTGCGCGGCGAGCTGGACCTGGTGACCTCGCCCCGGATACGGCGGCGGGTGCACGACGCCGTCGCCGCCGGGCGGCACGACCTCGTCGTCGATCTGTCCGGGGTGCGGTTCTGCGACTCCAGCGGCATCGGCGTGCTGGTCGCCGCCCGCCGGCTGCTGCGCTCCTGCGGCGGGCGGCTGCGGCTGGTGCTGCCCGAGGCGGAGGAGAGCCAGGGCCATGTGACCCGGGTCTTCGCCGCGCTCGGCGTGACCCGCCTCTTCGAGGTGTACGAGGACGTGCCGGCGGCCCTGGCGGGCGAGGCGCCCGCCGCGCCGCCGGTCCCGGCGCCCCGCTCGGGACCGGACCCGACCGCCCCGCTGCCGCGCCCTACCCCGCTGCCCCGAACCGCTCCCTGAGCTTGTACTTGAGGACCTTCCGCAGCGTCTCGTTGCGCGGCAGGGCGTCCACGACCTCCAGCTGCTCCGGCAGCTTGTGGACGGAGAGCCCGGCCGCGCGCAGGAAGGCGGTGAGGTCCGGCAGGGTCAGCGGCGGGGCGCCCTCCGGCTGTTCGACGACGGCGCAGACCCGCTCGCCGCGCTCGGCGTCCGGAAGGCCGATGACGGCGGCGTCGCCGACGGCCGGGTGCTCGTGGAGGAGGTCCTCGATCTCCTTGGCCGAGATGTTCTCGCCCTTGCGGATGATGATGTCCTTCACCCGGCCGGTGAGGACGAGGTGGCCGCTGGGGGTGAGGTGGCCGACGTCGCCGGTGATGAGGAAGCCGTCCTCGTCGAAGGCGGCGGCGGTCTGCGCCGGGTCGAGGTAGCCCCGGCAGACGGCCTCGCCCCGGAGCCGTATCCCGCCGTCGTCGGTGACGCGGATCTCCATCGCGGCGGGCGGGCGGCCCTCGGTGGTGGCGAGGTGGTCGGCGGTGTCCTCGGGGTCGCCCATGGTGATCATGGGGACCTCGGTCATGCCGTAGCCGTGGGTGAGCTGGCAGCCCAGCTCCTTGCGGACCGCGTGGTAGACCTCGGGCGGCTTGGGCGCGCCGCCGCCGGCGAGCAGCCGCAGGGTGGGGATGACGGGTTCGCCGGGGTTCTTGCGCTGTTCGGCGAGGAACATCGAGTAGAAGGCGGTGGAGCCGCCGGCGACGGTGACGCCGTGGCGGCGGTACTCGGCCAGCGACTCGGGCAGCGCGAAGTGTTCGAGCATCACGGCGGGGAAGCCGTACAGCAGCAGCATCACCGTGTAGTCGGGCCCGGCGATGTGCGCGTACGGGAAGGCCATGGAGCCGACGTCCTCGGCGGTGAGGCGCAGCGCGTGGGCGAGGCAGGCGCCGCCGGCGAGCAGCGAGCGGTCGGTGTGCAGGACGCCCTTGGGGTCGGAGGTGGTGCCGGAGGTCCAGTAGATCCAGCGGACGTCGGTGCCGGAGGCGGGCGGCGGGGGCAGGACGGCCGGGTCGCCGTCGGGCAGGCTCTCGGGGGCGTACGCCTCGAAGATCCCGCGCGCGCCGAGCCGCCGGGCCATCCCGGTGTGGTCGAAGCCGCGCCAGACGCCGGGGACGGCGAAGTACTCGGCCCCGGACTCGCGCAGCGCGAAGCCGACCTCCTTGTCCCGGTAGAACGGGATGACGGGGGTCTGGACGGCGCCGAGGCGGGCGAGCGCGAAGGAGAGCACGGCGGTCTCGATCCGGGTGGGCAGCTGCCAGGCGACGACCGTGCCGGGCCGGACGCCCATGGCGTACAGCCCGGCGGCGCAGCGCTCGGCGCGGTCGCGCAGCCCGCCGAAGGTGAGGACGCGGTCGCCCTGGAGGAGGACGGGCCGGTCGGGGGTGAGGCCGGCGCGGCGTTCGACGAGCTCCCAGAGGGTGCGGGACTCGCCCAGCGCCAGGGCCTGTGCGGTTTCGGTCGAGGTCACCGGGGCCTCCATTCCGTGCGGGATCTCCGACGGCTCTTCTGACTGCCCGTCAGATCGTGCGGAGAGCGTAGAGGGCCGGTCCTTGTCGGTCCAGACCCCCGGGGTTAGCCTGACCTCATCGGGATCTGACGATCCATCAGATAACTGGAGGGGTCATGACCGAACTGCCCCGCATCATCAGCGTCGACGACCACGTGATCGAGCCCGCCCACCTCTTCGACACCTGGCTCCCCGCGAAGTACCGCGACCGGGGGCCCAAGGCGCTCACCGCCGGCATCGGCGAGCTCGCCTACGTCGGCGGCAAGTACCAGATCACCATGGACCCGGACGGCCCGCCCACCGACTGGTGGATCTACGAGGACCTGAGGTTCCCGTACAAGCGGAACATCGCGGCCGTCGGCTTCGACCGGGACGACATGACCCTGGAGGGCATCACCCGCGAGGAGATGCGCCGCGGCTGCTGGGACCCCAAGGCGCGCCTCGCCGACATGGACCTCAACCACGTCGAGGCCTCGCTCTGCTTCCCCACCTTCCCGCGCTTCTGCGGGCAGACCTTCGCCGAGGCGCACGACAAGGAGGTCGCCCTCGCGTGCGTGCGCGCGTACAACGACTGGATGGTCGAGGAGTGGTGCGGCGACAGCGCCGGCCGGCTCATCCCGCTCTGCATCATCCCGCTCTGGGACATCGACCTCGCCGTCGCCGAGATCCGCCGCAACGCCGCCCGCGGGGTGAAGGCGGTGACCTTCTCCGAGATCCCGACCCACCTCGGACTGCCGTCGATCCACTCGGGGTACTGGGACCCGTTCTTCGCCGTCTGCCAGGAGACCGGCACGGTGGTGAACATGCACATCGGCTCCAGCAGCCAGATGCCCGCCGCGTCCCCCGACGCCCCGCCCGCCGTCCAGGCCAGCCTCAGCTTCAACAACGCGATGGCCTCGATGATGGACTTCCTCTTCAGCGGGGTCCTGGTGAAGTTCCCCCGCCTGAAGCTCGCCTACAGCGAGGGCCAGATGGGGTGGATCCCGTACGCCCTGGAGCGCGCCGACGACGTGTGGGAGGAGCACCGCGCCTGGGGCGGCGTCCGCGACCTCGTCCCCGAGCCGCCATCCACCTACTACTACCGGCAGATCTACTGCTGCTTCTTCCGCGACAAGCACGGCATCGCCTCGCTGGACGTGGTCGGCCGCGACAACGCCACCTTCGAGACCGACTACCCGCACGTCGACTCCACCTTCCCGCACACCAAGGAGGTCGCCCTCGACCACGTCCGGGGCCTCGACGACGAGACCGTCTACAAGCTGATGCGCGGCAACGCCATCCGCATGCTCGACCTGGGCATCGTCTGATGGACCTCTCCTACAGCGAGGCCGAGGAGGAGTTCCGGGGCCGGCTGCGGGAGTGGCTGGCCACCGAGCTCCCCCGGCTGCCGGAACGGCCCGACCCGCTCGACTGGCCGGGCCGCCGGGCGTACGACTGCGGCTGGCAGCGGCGGCTCTACGACGCCGGGTACGGGCACGTGCACTGGGACGCCTCGCCCACCCAGCGGCTGATCTTCCTGGAGGAGACCGAGCGGGCCGGCGCGCCCTACGTCGGCGCCAACTTCGTCGGCCTCCTGCACGCCGGGCCGACCATCGCCGCCGAGGGCACCCCCGCACAGCGCGCGCGCTGGCTGGAGCCGGTGCTGCGCGGCGACGAGGTCTGGTGCCAGGGCTTCAGCGAGCCCGAGGCCGGCTCCGACCTGGCCTCGCTGCGGACGAAGGCGGTACGGGACGGGGACGCGTACGTCGTCACCGGGCAGAAGATCTGGACCTCGCACGCCGAGGTCGCCGACTGGTGCGAACTGCTCGTCCGCACCGACCCGGACGCGCCCCGGCACCGGGGCATCAGCTGGCTCGCGCTGCCCATGGACGCGCCGGGGGTGACGGTCCGGCCGCTGCGGACGCTCGCCGGGTCCACCGAGTTCGCGGAACTGTTCCTCGACGAGGTGCGGGTGCCGGTCGCGAACCGGGTCGGGGAGGAGAACGACGGCTGGCGGGTCACCATGGTCACCCTCTCCTTCGAACGCGGCACCGCGTTCGTCGGCGAGGTCGTCGCCTGCCGCCGCCTGCTCGGCGAACTCGCCCGTACGGCACGGGAGAACGGCCGCTGGGACGACCCCGCCCTGCGCCGCCGCCTCGGCCGGCTCGCCGCCGGGTTCCAGGCGCTGTGGCGGCTCACCCAACGGAACGTCAGCGAGGCGCAGGCCACCGGCGGCGTCCCCGGCGTCGGCGGCTCCGTCTTCAAGCTGCACTACTCGCACGCGCGCCAGGAGCTGTACGACGCCGCCGCGGAGGTCCTCGGCCCCGACGCGCTCGACCTCGGGCGGGAGTGGAACCTCGACCGGCTCTCCTCCCTCTCGTACACGATCGCCGCCGGCACCAGCCAGATCCAGCGCAACATCGTCGCCGAGCGGATCCTCGGCCTGCCGAAGGGACGGTGAACCGGACCGTGGACTTCCGACTGAGCCAGGACCAGCGGGACCTCGTACGGGGGGTACGGGAGCTGCTCGCGGGCCGCTTCGGGCGGGACGCGCTGCGGGCGGCCGTCGACGAGCCCGGGCGGCTCGACCGGGGGCTGTGGAAGGAGCTCGGCGAGGTCGGCTTCTTCGCGCTGCGGCTCCCGGAGGACGAGGGCGGGGTGGGGCTCGGACTGCCCGAGGCGGTGCTGCTCTTCGAGGAGGCGGGGCGGTGGCTCGTGCCGGGGCCGCTGGTCGCCACGGAGGGGGCGGCGGGGTCCGTGCCGGGCGCGGCGGAGGGCACGGCGGTCGTCACGCAGGTCTCGCCCGAGGGGCTGGTTCCCTGGCTGGACGCCGCCGACGTGGTGCTGGGCGACGCGACCGGAGCCGTGTCCGTGCGGTCGGTCGATCCGCTGACGCCGCTGCACCGGGTCCCCGGCACCGGGGCGTGGGCGCCGGAGGCCGTACTCCTCACCGCCGCCGAGCAGGTGGGCACCGCCGCCTGGGCCACCGACGCCGCCGTCTCCCACGCCCGGCGGCGGGAGCAGTTCGGACAGGCCATCGGGGGGTTCCAGGCGGTGAAGCACCTGTGCGCCGGGATGCTCGTGCGGACCGAACTGGCCCGGGCCGCCGTGCACGCCGCCGCCGTGACCGCCGATCCGGTCGAGATCGCCGGGGCCAAGCTGCTCGCCGACGAGGCGGCCGTCTCCAACGCCCGGGACTGCCTCCAGGTGCACGGCGGGATGGGGTTCACCTGGGAGGCGGACGTCCATCTGCACCTGAAGCGGGCCTGGGTGCGGGCCGCGCTCGTGCTGCCGGCGGACCGGGCGGCGGAGGAGGTGGCCGCGGCGCTCTGAACCCCGCCCGACCGGGCCCGAACTGGTGACGGAGCGTGTTCGAATCCGGGGCGCAGGTCGATATCGGGTTGTGTCCTTCGGGGGGTCGTCACGGGCCGGAGTCGGGGTTCGGCTCCGGTACTCTCCGTGGGATGCGAGTGCTTGTGAGCCCGGGTCGCGCCCCGCGTTCGACTCCCCGCCGCGTGCGTCGCACAGTATGGACCACGCGTACTCCTTCGCGCTGGAATATGCCCGAAGCGCTTGTTGCGGTGACTGTACGTCAACCATGCTGTCTCACAAGGGAATCACGTTCCGTAAAGGTGTGTCCGCCGGTTCGGATGGTGTGAACGGTGCAGGTGCTTCAGGTTCAGTTGGAGGTCGGGCCGGACCCGGCGGAGGTGGGGCGTGCGCGCAGGTGGGCCCGGAAACGGCTGGCCGGTTCCGGGATAGGGGACGACGAGCCGCTGGCGGAGACGCTGGTGCTGCTCATCTCCGAGCTGGTGACCAACGCGGTGGTGCACACCGGCTGTCCCGCCGTGCTGCGGATGCTCTTCGCGGCCGAGGGCGGCGTGCGGGTCGAGGTCGCCGACCGCAGCGAGCTGCCGCCCCGGCCCCGGCACGCCGCCGGGGAGGACACCAACGGGCGCGGTCTGGAGCTGGTCGACGGCCTCGCCGACCGGTGGGGCTGGCAGCCCGAGGGGGCCGGCAAGAGCATCTGGTGCGAGGTGGACCGCACGCCCGCGGCGCCCGCGCCGGTCGGCGGCGGCGTGGTGTCACCCGGACGGATGCACTGTTGACGGTTCGTTCCGTTTTGCCCACCCTGGGGTGAGCGATTCGTGGTGAGGGGAGCCGAGGGCCGTGCGCCCTCGGCGTGTGCGGGTCGTGGCCGGGTGGCGGCGGTCCGTGCCGTGCTCGGGGCGCCTGCGGGCGCGCCGCCACCCGTGAGCCGTACCCCGGAGGAATCCGTCAGAGGATCGCGACCGGCGCCACCGGCGTTCCCGTGCCGCCGACGAAGGGTTCCGGCATGGCGGAGAGCAGGAAGCTGTAGCGGCCCTCTTGTTCACAGGCTGTGGACAACTCTTCGAGGTTCCAGTTCTGGCCCTGCAGCATCCCCATCTCGACCAGGTCCAGCGCGTGCACGCCCAGCCACAGGTCCTCGATCTCCGGCGGGAAGATCTCGAAGGTGAGGGTGTCGTTGGCGACGGCCGCGACGTCCCGCGCGTGGAACCACTCGGGCGTGCGGATCGAAAGGCCGGGTGACGGGAACGCGTACCCGTGCCGGTCCCCGGCCAGGTACAGCCGGATCTGCCCGGTCCGTACGAGGACGATGTCGCCGGCCCCCACCGTCACCCGCCCGTACTCCGCCGCCTCGTCCAGGTCCTCCGGGGTTACTGCGTGGTCGCCCGGCAGCCGGTCCACGCCCTTCGCCGCCGCCACGTCGAGCAGCACCCCGCGCCCGACGACGTGCCGGGCCGTGTGGATGCCGCTGAAGGCGGCCCGGCCGTGCGGGGTGATCGTGTCGGCGGGGCGGCCGTTGTAGATCCGGCCCGAGTGCGAGGCGTGGGTGAGGGCGTCCCAGTGGGTGCCCGCCTGGAGGCCCAGGGTCACGGCGTCGTCGCTGGTGGCGACCGTGCCCGGGCCGAAGAGCTCCTGGTTGACCTGGACCATGACGTGGAGCGGATTGATCCGGCCCGGGATCATCCCGGTCTGCACGCCGTCCTGCTTCAGGTCCACGGCGAGCGGGACGCGGCGGCCGGTGCGGATGCCGGCGGCGGCCTCCCGGACCGCCGCGTCGGAGATCAGGTTGAGCGTCCCCAGCTCGTCGTCCCGGCCCCAACGGCCCCAGTTGTTCACGCGCTTGGCGATCTCGTGGAAAGCGGCGGGGAGGGACATCGGGGCCTCCGGGGTCTTGTTTTCCGGCATCTGACGACCCATAGAATCTAACGGACCGTCAGAAACTGCGGGAAGGGGCCGGAGATGGGGAACTTCTTGGCGGGCAAGGTCGTCGCCGTGACCGGGGCGGGACGCGGCATCGGCCGCGCGGTCGCCCTCGCGTGCGCCGCCGAGGGGGCGAAGGTCGTCGTCAACGACTACGGCGTCTCCATCGAGGGCGGCGAGCCGACCAGCGAGGTCGCCGTCGGCGTCGTCAAGGAGATCGAGGCCGCCGGCGGCACCGCGGTCGCCGTCGCCGACGACATCTCCACCATGGCGGGCGGACAGCGGCTCGTCGACGTGGCCCTCGCCGAGTACGGGCGGATCGACGGGGTCGTCTGCGTCGCCGGCATCCTGCGCGAACGGATGCTCTTCAACATGACCGAGGAGGAGTGGGACCCCGTCGTCGCCACCCACCTCAAGGGCACCTTCACCGTCTTCCGCGCCGCCGCCGCCGTCATGCGCGCACAGGGCTCGGGCACGCTGATCGGCTTCACCAGCGGCAACCACCAGGGCTCCGTCGCCCAGGCCAACTACTCCGCCGCGAAGGGCGGGATCATCTCACTGGTGCGCAGCGCCGCGCTCGGCCTGCACAAGTACGGCGTCACCGCCAACGCGGTCGCCCCCGTCGCCCGCACCCGGATGTCCGCCAACGTCCCCATGGAGCTCAAGGAGATCGGCGAGCCCGAGGACGTCGCCGCCCTCGTCGTCTACCTGCTCAGCGACCGCGCCCGCGCCGAGTCGATCACCGGGCAGGTGTACACGATCGCCGGACCCAAGATCGCGGTCTGGGCGCAGCCCAGGGAACTGCGCGCCGGATACGCGGAGGGCGGGGCGTGGACGCCGGAGCGCATCGCCGACTTCCTGCCCGGCACGGTCGGCGTCGACCCGATGCCGATGCTGGCCCGGCTGGAGGAGATGGCCCGGGCGGCCGCGGCCGGGGACCGACCGAACCAGTAGTCCAGGCTCCGAGGAGAGGGAGGGACCGCCGTGCGCGGTGTGGTGTTCGACGGGAAGAGCGTCGAGGTCGTCGCGGATCTGGAGGTGCGGGACCCGGGACCCGGCGAGGTGCTGGTGGGGATCCGGGCGGCCGGGCTCTGCCACAGCGACCTGTCCGTCATCGACGGGACCATCCCGTTCCCGCCGCCCGTCGTGCTCGGGCACGAGGGCGCCGGGGTCGTCGAGGCCGTCGGGGAGGGGGTGGGCCACGTCGCGGTCGGCGACCACGTGGCGCTCTCCACGCTCGCCAACTGCGGGGCCTGCCCCGACTGCGACACCGGCCGGCCCACCATGTGCCGGAAGGCGATCGGGATGCCGGGGCGGCCGTTCTCCCGGCAGGGCAGGCCGCTCTTCCAGTTCGCGTCCAACTCGTCCTTCGCCGAGCGGACGATCGTGAAGGCCGTACAGGCCGTGAAGATCCCGGAGGACGTGCCGTTCACCTCGGCGGCGCTGCTCGGCTGCGGCGTCCTCACCGGCGTCGGAGCCGTACTCAACCGGGCGAAGGTGGCTCGCGGCGAGACCGTCGTCGTCATCGGCGCCGGCGGGATCGGGCTCAACGTGATCCAGGGCGCCCGGATCGCGGGCGCGACGACGATCGTCGCCGTCGACACCAACCCGGCCAAGGAGGAGCTCGCCCGCCGCTTCGGCGCCACGCACTTCCTCGGCTCCGCCGACGGCGTCCGCGAGGTGCTGCCCACCGGCGCCGACCACGTCTTCGAGTGCGTCGGCCACACCGGCCTCGTCCGGACCGCGATCGACCTCCTCGACCGGCACGGACAGGCCGTGCTGCTCGGCATGACCGCGCCGAAGGCGGAGGCGAGCTTCCCGCCCGCCGCGATGTTCCTCGACAAGTCGATCCTGGGCTGCCGGTACGGCTCCTCCCGCCCGCAGAAGGACATCCCGCTCTACGCCGGGCTGTACCGCACCGGCGCCCTCCTCCTCGACGAACTCGTCACCGCCGCCTACCCGGTGGAGGAGTTCGACCGCGCCCGCGAGGAGGCGGAGGCGGGGAAGGTCGCCCGGGGCGTGCTCGTCTTCTAGGGAGTGTCTCCTGGATCAGGCCGGGGCCCGTTTTCCGGATGCGGCCGGTGAACGGCCGCCAGTACGGTCGGGCGCATGTCCTACCGCGAGCTGGCGACCCGTCCCGTCCTCACCTGGTGCGCCGTCACCACCGCCGCCCGGATGCCGGTGGCGATGGCGCCGCTGGCGCTGGTCTTCCTGGTGCGGGAGCGGCCCGGCGGATACAGCCTCGGGGCGGTCCTCGCCGCCGTGTACGTGGTGGGGGAGATCGTCGCCGCGCCGGTCCTCGGGCTGCGGATGCGGGCCGAGCGGGCCCGCCCGCAGATGGCGGCCGGACTGGCCGTCGGGGCGGCCGGGTTCGCCGGGCTCGGGCTCGCGCCCGGGGCGGATCCGGTGCTCCTCGGCGTGCTCGCGTTCCTGGCGGGGGCCGGGCCCGTCGCCGTCTCCGCCGGGCTGCGCGCCCTGCTCACCAGCATGGTGGAGGAACGGTCCGTCACCCAGGCGCTGAGCCTGGAGTCCATGCTCACCTTCGGCATCTGGGCCGCCGCCCCCGCGCTGACCACCGGGCTCGCCCTGGGCGCCGGCCCCGCCGTGCCGCTGCTGCTCCAGGGCGGCCTCATGGCGCTCGGCCTCGCCGGGCTGTGGCTGCTGCCCGCCGGCTGGGCCGCCGAGGCGCAGACCAAGGACCGGGCGGCCCGGCGGGCCCTGCTCGCCGCCTGGCCCGTGTACGTGCTGGGCGCCGCTTCGCTGACGCTCCTCGCCCTCGCCGAACTGATCCTCCCCGCCCTCCTCGAACAGCGCGGGATCGGCATCGGCTGGGCGGGCCCGCTCCTCGCCGGCTTCTCGATCGGCTCGGTCGCCGGATCCTTCCTGTACGGGCTCCGCCCCGACTGGCCCGGGCCGCTCGCGGTGCAGTCGCTCGTGCTCGTCCTCGGGGTGACCGCCGGAGTGGCGCTGGTGGCCCTGCTGCCCGGCGCCCTCGCCATCGGCGCCGCACTGATCGCGGCCGGCCTGCTCCAGGCACCGGCCATGCTCACCCGGAACCTGGCGCTGCGGCGGGCGCTGCCGCCGTCGGCGCTGGCCGCCGGCTACTCGATGATGTACGCGGCCGTCGGCGCCGGTTACGCCGCGAGCGGCACCCTCGCGGGCGGCCTGCTGAAGGTGGTGGCGCCGTCCACCGCCATCCTGTGGGGCGTCGGCCTGACGCTCGTGCTCGTGGCCGTCGGCGCGGCCGGCGAGCGGAGCCTCGTACGGAACCGGGAGCGCGAGGAGCGACGTCCGGAGCAGGAGAAGTCCGTACGCGCCCTCGACGTGAGGAACCCCTGATGGCACTCCGCAGGCCGCCGGCCCTGCTCGTCCCCCTCGCCCTCGTGCCCCTGCTGGTGGCCGGGTGCAGCGACGCCCCGAAGTCGCCGGACGAGCCGCCGGTGGCGGCCACCGAGGAGCAGCTGCCGGACCCGGCCGTCGTGGAGGAGACCGAGACCGAGAGCGCGGAGGAGGCACAGGAGCGGCGCGCCCAGGAGGCCGTCGGCTCCATGGACGACCCCGGGTTCGTCGAGGGCGGCAGCTCGCCGGCCGCGGAGGGCGCGCACCTGCGCTCCGTGCTGGAGCGGGGCGGCACGTACCGGCTCTCCGTCGCCTGTGTCGGGACGGGGGCGGTGAAGGTCGTCGTCACGGGCCACGGCGATCCGGCGACCGTGCCGTGCGACGGCGTCCCGGTCGGCCGCCGGATCGCGAACGCCCCGGCGGAACTGCCGGTTGCGATCACCCCGGTGGGCGCGGCGACCGGCACGGTCGCCTGGCAGATCGACTCCGTCGACCTCGACGGGGACACGTCCGGGACCCCCGCCGCCCCGGACGAGGACGACGACGATCAGGACAAGAGGCCCGGGCGGAAGGTGCGCCGGTAGGCGGTCGGCGTGACGCCGATCGCGGTCATCAGGTGGACCCGGAGCGACTGGGCCGTGCCGAAGCCGGAGTCCTGGGCCACCCGGTCCACCGGCAGGTCGCTGGTCTCCAGCAGGTGCCGGGCCCGCTCGACCCGCTGCTGGGTGAGCCACTGACCGGGGCTGATGCCGACCTCGTCGCGGAAGCGGCGGGTGAAGGTGCGGACGCTCATCGCCTCCCGCTCGGCCAGGTCCCGCAGCTGGATCGGCTCGTGCAGGTGCGCCAGCGCCCACGCGCGGGCCGCGGTCGTGGTGTGCGTACCGGAGTCCGGCACCGGGCGGGCGATGTACTGGGCCTGGCCGCCGTCCCGGTGCGGCGGGACGACCGTGCGGCGGGCCACCTCGTTGGCGACCGCCGAGCCGTGGTCGCGGCGCACGATGTGCAGGCAGAGGTCGAGCCCGGCGGCGACGCCCGCCGAGGTGAGCACGTCGCCGTCGTCGACGAAGAGGACGTCGGCGTCGACCCGGACCGTCGGGAACAGCCGCTGGAAGTGGTCGGCCGACGCCCAGTGGGTGGTCGCCGGGCGCCCGTCGAGCCAGCCCGCGGCGGCGAGCACGTACCCGCCCGTGCAGATGGCGACGAGCCGCGTCCCCGGCCGGACGTGCGCGAGGGCGGCGGCCAGCTCGTCGGTGAGCCGGCCCTCCTCGTAGACCGGCCCCAGCTCGTACGAGGCCGGCACGACGACCGTGTCCGCCGTGGCCAGCGCCTCCGGTCCGTGCTCCACGTGCACGGCGAAGTCCGCGTCCGTCTGCACCGGCCCCGCCGCCGTCGCGCAGGTGACGATCTCGTACAGCGGCCGCCCCGCGGAGTCCTTGGCCCGGCCGAAGATCCGGTGCGGGATGCCCAGCTCGAAGGGGAGCAGCCCGGGCAGGGCGAGGACGACGACGCGGTGGGGGCGGTGCGGCACGGGCTCTCCCTCGGGGAATTCGGTGGTGGTCCAGACCACGTGGTGGTACGACTGGCTGCCCGTGACGGACAACATGCGCAAGGACAGCACGTACAAGTCTGAGGCCGCCGCGCGGATTCCGGTGCCGGTCGCGCCGCCCGCCCTCTGGAACCGTAACTTCCGGCTCTTCTTCACGGCCAGGGCCGTCGCCGTCCTCGGCGAGGGGATGGTCCCCGTCGCCTTCGCCGCCGGACTCCTCGGCGCCGGCCGCCCCGGCTCCTCCGTCGGCTACGCGCTCGGCCTGTGGACCGCCGCCTTCGCCGTCTTCGTCCTCTTCGGCGGTGTCCTCGCCGACCGCTTCACGGCCCGCCGCATGATGATCACCGCCGATCTGCTGCGGCTGCCCGGCGCCGCGCTCCTCGCGGTCGCGTTCGCGGTGGGCAGCCCGCCGCTGTGGGCCGTGTACGCGCTCTCCGTCGTCGCCGGCGTCGGCGCTGCCCTCTTCCAGCCGGGCGTCGCCTCGACCATCCCGCGCATCGCCCCCGACGTGCAGCGCGCCAACGCCGTCCTGCGGGTGGTGGAGGCGCTGATGACGATGGCGGGCCCGGCGCTCGCGGGCCTCCTCGTCGCCGCCTGGAACGCGGGCGCCGCCTTCGCCGCCAACGCCGCCACCTTCGCCGTCAGCGCCGTCTGCTTCCTGCTGATGCGGATCCCGCCGGCCCCGCCGGGTGGACGCGTGCGCGGCTCGTTCGGCTCCGAACTCGCCCTCGGTTGGCGGGAGTTCCGCGCGCGGAGCTGGCTGTGGGGGGTCATCGCCATCTGGACCGTGTACGGGCTGACGGTCGCCGGCCCGATGGTGCCGCTCACCGCGAGCCTGGTCACCGGCGGGCACGGCTCCGCCGTGTACGGGGCGCTGATGGCGGTCAACGGCGCCGGCAGCGCGCTCGGCGGCCTCCTCGCCCTCCGCGTCCGCCCCCGCCGCCCCCTGGCCTCCGGCGCCGTCGCCCTTCTCGGCCTCCCGGTGAACCTGGCGCTCCTCGGCCTCGGCGCGCCGGTCGCCGCGCTGGCGGCCGGACAGTTCGTGGCGGGCACGGCCTTCGCCTTCTGGCTCGTCATGTGGTCCACCGCGGTCCAGACCCACGTGCCGCAGGAGTCCCTGAACCGCATGCACGCCTACGACGTGGCCGGATCCCTCCTGATGATGGGCGTCGGCCGCGCGCTGTCCGGACCGGTCGCCGGACTGGTCGGCCCGGAGGCGGTCCTGCTCGCGGGCGCGGGGATCGCGGTCCTGGTGGTGACGGCGCTGCTGGCGGTCCGGCCGATCAGGGAGCTGCCCCGGATGCCCTAGGGGCGGCGGTGACCCGCTGCCCCGGATGCCCCAGGGGCGGCGGTGACCCGTGGCCCGATCCTTTGGAAAGCTGACAGTCGGGCCAATGGTGGGGCCGGGGCGCGGCCGGGATGCTCGGTGGCATGGCCCAGACAACGGAGCACCGACCCTCCGCCCCCACCCGCCCTCCCCGCACCCCGCGCGTCCACCGCGCCTGGTCCGTCGCCGCGGTCACCTTCGTCACGATCATCGGCGCCGCCGCCTTCGCCTCCCTGCCGGGCCTGCTCATCGAACCGCTGCACGCCGAGTTCGACTGGTCGCGCGGCACCATCGGCCTCGCCGTCTCCGTCAACCTCGCCCTCTACGGCCTCACCGCCCCCTTCGCCGCCGCCCTCATGGACCGCTTCGGCATCCGCAAGGTGGTGGCGGTGGCCCTGTCGGTGATCGCGCTCGGCTCCCTGCTCACCGTCTGGATGACGGCGGCGTGGCAGCTGGTCCTCTACTGGGGCCTCCTCGTCGGCCTCGGCAGCGGCTCCATGGCCCTCGCCTTCGCCGCGACCGTCACCAACCGCTGGTTCACCGCCCGCCGCGGCCTCGTCACCGGCATCCTGACGGCGGCCGGCGCCTCCGGCCAGCTCGTCTTCCTGCCGCTCCTGTCCTGGCTGGTCGAGCACCACGGCTGGCGCCCGGCCGCCGTGACGACCGCCCTCGCCGCGCTCGCCGTCGTCCCGTTCGTCTGGCTGCTGCTCCGCGACCACCCGGCGGACGTCGGACTCGCCCCGTACGGCGGGGAGTACGCCGACAAGCCCGCCCCCGTCACCGGCGCCGCCCGCCGCGCGGTCACGGTGCTGTTCAAGGTCGCCCGAACCGGCCCCTTCTGGCTCCTCGCCGGCACCTTCGCGATCTGCGGCGCCTCCACGAACGGCCTGGTCAAGACCCACTTCGTGCCCGCCGCCCACGACCACGGCATGCCGGTGACCGCCGCCGCCGGACTCCTCGCCGTCATCGGCGTCTTCGACGTCGTCGGCACCATCGCCTCCGGCTGGTTCACCGACCGCTTCTCCCCGCGCCGGCTGCTCGCCGTCTACTACGCGCTGCGCGGGATCTCGCTCCTCTTCCTGCCGATGCTGCTGGCCCCCTCGATCCACCCCCCGATGATCTTCTTCATCGTCTTCTACGGCCTCGACTGGGTCGCCACCGTCCCGCCCACCATCGCGCTGTGCCGCGAGCACTACGGCGAGGACTCCGCGATCGTCTTCGGCTGGGTCCTCGCCTCCCACCAGGTCGGCGCCGCCGCCGTCGCCTTCGCGGGCGGCGTCGCCCGCGACGTCTTCGGCTCCTACGACGTCGTCTGGTACGCCTCGGGCGCCCTGTGCGCGGCGGCCGCCCTCATGGCCCTCGTCATCCGCCGCCCCCGGCATGATGGAGCCCATGGGGAGCTGGAGAAGTAGGCCGTGGCTGCTGTGGGCACTGCTGGCGGTGCCCGCGGCGGCGACGATCGCCGGGGTGGGGACGTACACGGGGGTCCTGGGGCCGGAGGACCCGCCGAAGCCGGGGAGGGCCGACCTGGTGGGGCGGTACGAGGACGGGGAGGGGGGTGTGGTGACGCTGAGGGCGGACGGGACGGCTGTGCTGTCGGAGGTCAAGTACATGGCCGAGTACACGGAGGCCGACGGTTCCGGGTACGCCGTCCCGAAGTGGTGCCATGACCAGGACGCGAGGTGGGCGTTCAGCGAGTCCCGCCCGCGCTGGAGTGACGAGGTGCACATCGGTTCCGACTGCGACGCCGGGGTGAACTGGATGCAGTGGGACGTGGTCGGCTCTCCGTCCGAGCCGGAGATCGTCTACTACGCGGGGACCCTGGGGAACCCGCGCGACCGTCGCGTCCTCACCCGCCGCTGAACCCCCCGAACCGCCCCCGGTGGAACAGCAGCGGTTCGCCGCCGTCCTGCACCGCGTCCAGCGCCTCCACCCGGCCGACCACGATGAGGTGGTCGCCGCCGGTGTGGACGGCGGTGATCGTGCAGTCGATCCAGGCGGGCACCCCGGCCAGCCGCGGCGCGCCGGTGACGGGCGCGGGGGACCACTCCACGCCCGCGAACTTGTCGGCGCCGCTGACCGCGAACGCCCGGCACAACGGCCCCTGGTCGGCGCCGAGGATGTTGACGCAGAAGGTGCCGGCGGCGGCGATGCGGGGCCAGGTCGTCGAGGTCCTGGCGACCATGAAGGCCACGAGCGGCGGGTCGAGCGACAGCGAGGCGAAGGACTGGCAGGCGAAGCCGGTCGGCCCGGCGTCGCCGGTGGTGGTGACGAGGGTGACACCGCTCGCGAAGTGGCCCAGTACGCGCCGGAACTCCGCCGGGTCGAGGGGCGCCCGCTCGTCCTCGCGCACGGCCCGCCGGGCGGGCCGGGGGGGGGGGTCGGGGGCCGTGGGGGCCCCGGCCGCGCGGCGGGGGCGGAGCGCGCGGGGCGCCCACCCCCC
>NZ_JBHYKM010000067.1:0-9323 GCF_042741435.1 Streptomyces sp. NPDC058955
CCTCCCCACCCTCCCCAAGCGCCTTAAGGGCCTCGCGGTCGACTGACGCTACCGGGGCCGGACTCAGCGCCCCCGGCTCCACGGCCGGGGGCGCTTCGTCGTGGGTCCGCGCGGGGGCGGGCTCAGGCCAGGGACAGGAACAGCTTCTCCAGCCGGGCCCGCATCTTGTCCGGGTCCTCGCCGTCCCGCTTCCCGTTCTCCATCTCCGTCAGGCACTGCTGCAGCCCCGTCGCGATGATCGCGAACCCGGCCCGGTCCAGCGCCCGCGAGGCGGCGGCCAGCTGGGTCACGACCTCCTCGCAGTCGCGCCCCTCCTCGATCATCCGGATCACGCCGGAGATCTGGCCCTGTGCCCGGCGCAGCCGGTTCAGCACGGCCTTGAGCTCCGCGCCCGCGAGATCGAGTTCCACAACCACTCCTCCAGGACATACCCCACGGGGTAATTTACTCCCCGGATGCGGGGGGCCTTCGACCACCAAGGATGACACCTGCCGTCACCCAGCCCCGTGGAGCGTCGTGCGGGAACCGCTCAGTCCTGCGTCGGACCCGCCTCGTCGATCCGGCGGATCACCACCGGGTACTCCGGGGCGCCCGCCGGCTGGGGGCAGCGGGCCACGCGGGCGGCGATCTCCGTGACGCGGTCCAGGCTCGCGCAGTCCAGGACCCAGTAGCCGGCCAGGACCTCCTTGGTCTCCGCGTACGGGCCGTCCGTCACGACCGGGCGGCCGTCGCCGTCCACCGACACCAGGCGGGTCTCGCCCGGGTCGGCCAGGCCCTGGCCGTCGAGCATCTCGCCGCTCTCCAGCAGCTCCTTGTTGAGCGTGTTCATGAAGTCGAACATCGCGGTCAGGGACTCCTTGTCCCAGGCCGGGCTCTGCGCCGAGCCGCGCCCGGACATCGCCTCGTAGTCGGCGTGCGAGCCCTGCACCATCACCAGGTACTTCATGGTGTCCTCCGTGTCGTGTGGGGTGGTTTCCCCTCTCGAAGGTGGGTCGGAGCCGCCGCCGGGATCTCGACACCGCGCGGACGGAATCGCGAAATACGTACCGAATCACCCGAACAACCCATGATGTCCGCCATGGAGACCTTCACCTTCGCCGGCGCCTTCATCACCTTCTTCTCCGTCGTCGGCCCGCCGAAGGTGCTCCTCGCCTTCGCCGGCCTCGCCCAGGTCCACCCGGTCCGGCAGCTCCGCACCATCGCCCTCGCCTCCTCCGGCGCGGCGGTCCTCGTCGGCATGGTCACCGGCGGCACGGCGCCCTGGCTGCTCGACCTCTTCCACATCAGCACCCCCGCGCTCCAGCTCGCCGGCGGCGTCATCTTCTTCATCTACGCCGTCGGCCTCGTCCTCGGCGTGCACCTCGGCTCCGACGGCCCGCACGACGACGCCCCCGACGTCCGCAGGGGCGTCCGCGAACTCCTCATGCCGTACGTCGTCAGCCCCCTCGCGATGACCGCCCTGCTCATCGAGGCCGCCAACCGCTCCTCGTTCAGCTGGCGCTCGACCGTCGTCGGGGCGTACGTGGCGGTCATCGCGCTCGACCTGATCTGCGTCCTGCTGCTCGCCCCGATCCTGCGCCGCACCCACCACGCCACCATCGAACTCCTCGGCAGGCTCCTCGGCCTGCTCCTCGCGGCGGTCGGCGTGGACCTCCTCCTCGACGGCCTCTCCGACCTGGGAGTCCCCGGACTGATCCGGCACTAGGCCGCGCCCTTCGGATCACGCCGGGCGCTCACGCCGGGCGCTCACGCCGCCAGGAACCCGGTCACCGTCCGCACGAACGCGTCCTCCCTCTCGAAGAGGACCACGCACCCGGCACCGACCTGCGCACCGGGGTCGGCACCGAGCGGTTCACCCCCTGACGGTGCCCCGCCCTCAGGCGTCGGACGCGGCCCGCTCGCCCAACGGCCGCCGCCGCAGCGCCGGTTCGACCAGCGCCTGCGGCCGCCAGGCGCCGTCGGCCCGGTAGAGGTCCGTCCCCGGCGGCACGATCGCGTCGATCCGGTCGAGCACCTCGTCGTCGAGGACGAGCGAGGCGCCCTTCAGCAGCCCGTCCAACTGCTCCATGGTCCGCGGCCCGAGGATCACCGACGTCACGGCCGGGTGCGCGGCGACGAAGGCGACCGCGAGCTCGGGCAGCGAGCAGCCGATCTCCTCGGCGAGCAGGGCCAGTTCCTCGACGGCGTCGAGCTTCGCCACGTTCTCCGGCAGGGCCGGGTCGAAGCGGTGCGGGGTGATCGCCGCCCGGCCCCGCGAGAGATCGACCTCCCGACCCTTCCGGTACGCCCCCGAGAGATAGCCGGAGGCGAGCGGCGCCCAGGTCAGCACGCCCATCCCGTACCGCTGCGCCACCGGCAGGACCGCGGTCTCCACCCCGCGCGCGAGCAGCGAGTACGGCGGCTGCTCGGTCCGGAACCGGCGCAGCCCGCGCCGCTCGGCGACCGCGTGCGCCTCGACGATCCGCTCGGCGGGGAAGGTCGAGCAGCCGAAGGCCCGGATCTTCCCCTGGGAGACGAGGTCGCCGAGGGTGTCCAGGGTCTCCTCGATGTCGGTCCGGTGGTCCGGCCGGTGGACCTGGTACAGGTCGATCCGGTCGGTCCCGAGCCGGACCAGACTGTCCTCCACGGCCCGGACGATCCACCGCCGGGACAGCCCGCCCCGCGCGGGCCCGTCCCCGCCGACGGGGAAGTACACCTTGCTGGCGAGCACGGTCTCGTCCCGGCGGCGCGGATCGCGCAGCGCCTTCCCGACGATCTCCTCGGACTCGCCCGCCGAGTACATGTCGGCGGTGTCGACGAAGTTGACGCCCCGGTCGAGGGCGGAGTGGATGATTCTCACGGCGTCCTGGTGGTCGGGGTTGCCGACCGACCCGAACATCATGGTGCCGAGGCAGTAGGTGCTGACTTCGATCCCGGTCCCGCCGAGTACCCGATAGCGCATGCGCGGCACCTTAGGACTTCGAGCGGACTCCAGCGCAAGCCCCCGCCGTGCCGCCAGCCCGGCCCGTACGCCCGCCGGCGTGACGTCCCGCGAGGACCGCCCGTCACCCCGTCACCCCGTCACCCCGTCACCTCGTACCTGCCTCCGGCGTGACGTCCGGCGTGACGTCCAGCGTGACGTCCAGGGCGACTTCCCGCGTGACGTCCCGCGTGCCATCCAGCGTGGTGCCCTGCGGGAACCGCCCCGTCACCTCGCGCAGGAACGGCGCCACGACCCCGTACAGCTCCTCCGGCCGCTCCAGATGGAGATCGTGCCCGGCACCGGGGAAGGAGACTCCGCGCAGCCCCGGCTGCCGCCGGACCATCCCGTCCCACTGCGCGTCGCCGATGATCCCGTGCTGCCCGAGGACGGCGAGGAGCGGCACGTCGATCGCCTCCCACTCCTCCCACCAGGCGCGGAAGGCGTTCTCGGCGAGGGAGTGCGCCAGCGTGGCGGCGTCGAACCGCGGCCACCACCCCCCGTCCCGCTCCTCCAGACCCGCGGCCCACCCCTCGCCGACCGCCCCGCCCCCGAGGTGCGCGACGGCCGCGGCCCGGCTCGCGAACGGCACCGGCCACCCGCTCAGCCACCCCACGACCTGCGCCACGTCCTCGGGCGAGGACTTGTCGGGCCCGGCCTCGACGATTACGGCCCCGGCGATCCGGGGATGCCGCCGCGCCGCGGCGAGCAGCGCGGCGACCCCGCCGTACGACTGCCCGACGAGCACGAACGGCCGCCCGGGCTCCGCCTCGACGACCGCGAGCACGTCCTCGACGTACGCGGCCCGGGAGACGTCCCGCGGCTTCCGCTCGCTCGCCCCGTGCCCCCGCTGGTCGAGCGCGAGCACGCGGTGGCCGTCGGCGCTCAGCGGCCGGGCGAGCCCGTCCCACTCCCCGCAGTGCCCGGCGAGCCCGTGCAGCAGCAGCACACCGGGCCCGTCCCCGCCCCAGTCGCGCACCGACAGCGCCGTACCGTCCCGCACGAACTCCCGAGTGACCCAGCTCACACCCATCTCCGCCCCACCCCCGTCACACAACCCGTCGCAGGTCCGTCAGTCCCATGAAAGCCCCGAACGAACGCACCACGCGAACACCGAACACCGAACACCGGCACCGACACCGACACCGACACCGACACCGACACCGACACCGACACCGACACCGAGCATCATCAGGGAGA
This sequence comes from Streptomyces sp. NPDC058955, assembly GCF_042741435.1. Classification (NCBI taxonomy): domain Bacteria; kingdom Bacillati; phylum Actinomycetota; class Actinomycetes; order Kitasatosporales; family Streptomycetaceae; genus Streptomyces; species Streptomyces sp. NPDC058955. The sequence continues at coordinate 4,160 of NZ_JBHYKM010000067.1, forward strand.
ATCGGATGAACCCCCGCCTCAACCTCTTCGCCAGCCCCGTCGCCGGCAAGGTCGTCAAGCACCTCGCCTCGGCCGGCTTCGCCATCCCGGACGCCGTGCTCCCGCACAGCACCCAGGAGCTGGTGAAGATCCGCGCGAGCCAGCTCAACGGCTGCGGCTTCTGCCTCGACATGCACACCAAGGACGCCGCCGCGGCCGGCGAGACCGCCCTCCGCCTGAACCTGGTCGCCGCCTGGCGCGAGGCCACGGTCTACACGGAGGCCGAGCGCGCCGCCCTCGAACTGACCGAGCAGGGCACCCGCCTCGCCGACCACCACACCGGCGTCACCGACGCGGCCTGGGAGAACGCGGCGAAGCACTACGACGAGGAGCAGCTCGCCGCGCTGGTCTCCCTCATCGCGATCATCAACGCCTTCAACCGCCTCAACGTCATGACCCAGCAGCCGGCCGGCGACTACGTCCCGGGCCAGTTCTCCTAGTTCCCCACCCGGCCGTCCTCGGCCCGGACGGCCGCCACGAGCGCGTTGGCATGCCCGTGCCCGAGCCCGTACTCGCCCTTCAGCCAGCCGACGAGCTCCATGTGCCTGGCGAGCGGCGAGGACCGGATCAGCTCGAACCACTCGGACACGGGCCGCCCGTACTTCGCCTCGATGGCGGGGAAGTAGCCGGCGGGACCCTTGGGGGTGGTGGACATGAAGACCTCCGAACGATCGCTGCGAAACCGGAGGCGCCCACCTCCACCACCACAGACCCCGCCCGCGCCCGAAACTAATCTCTCCGGATGTGCTCAGGATCCACATGCCGCCGCACCATCGGTACGGAGGCGATCCCGGCGACGACGAGCACCCCCACCGCACTCCCGACGAGCAGCGGCAACCCGGCCCAGTCCCAGTGCACGGCCCCGCCCCCGGTGATCAGATAACTCGACTCGGCCAGCCACCCCGCGACGACCGCCCCACCCAGCCCCACCCCCAACGGCACGACCACCTGCACCACCTGCACCACCCGCAAGGTCCCGCCCCGAGCCCCCAACAACCCCAGAGCAGCCACCTGCCCCCGCCGCTCCAACGCCCGATCGGCCACGGAAACGACGAACGCGGCAACCCCGACGACGAGCCCGAGCACCATCCCCACGACCAGCAGGCTCCGGACGACGGTGAGTTGCGCCAGCGCGTCGATGACGATCCCCACCGCGTCCACCTCCGCGGTCGGCGCCACGGCCCCGATCCCGTCGAGCACGGCCCGCACGGTCGCCGGATCCGACCCCGAGACCAGCGTCAGCGTCCCCGCACCCGCGGCGAGCCCCGCCGGGGCCATCGAGGGCGGCACGAGCAGGCTGTGGGGCTGGAGGACGGAAGGCTGGTACGCGCGCATCTCCGCGCTGCTCTCGGGCACGGTGACGACGGACTTACGACCGTCCCGGAGCGCGAACGGGAATCGGTCCCCGGGCTTCGGGTCGTACTCGGACGGCGGGTTGCCGTCGCCCAGCCGCACGACCCTGCCGTCCACACAGCCCCGCACCGAGACCGCGAACGCGGCGACCTGGTCGCAGGTGCCGACGACCACGTCGAGCCCGGTCCCGAAGGGAGCGCCGGGCGCGCTCCACGAGCTGTACGAGGCCAGATGGGCCCGGACGCCGGGCAGCCGCGCCAACTCCCCCTGCTGTGCGGCGCTGAGCCCGCTCATCGGGAGCTGGTACTCCTGCACCGGCGCCGTACGCCGGCTCACCTGGTCCAGCTCGATGAGCACACCCTGCGTGAGCGAGGCCCCGAACACCAGAAGGACGAGGCCGGTGACCACCCGGAGCGAGGAGCCCGGATCCACCTCCGTACGCCGCATCGCCAGCGTCAACGGAAGGGACCTGGAGACTCCGGCGAGGTGTCGCGCGAGCCAGGCGGTGACGGGCGGCAGTCCTACGACGAGCCCGACACCGGTCAGCAGCACGGCACCGGGAACGAGCGTGGAACTGGCGGATCCCCCGGACGGGTCCCGCCCCATCACGCTCATCACGCAGTAACCGCAGATCACGCCCAGCCCCGGAACCAGCAGCAGCGTCCCCCATTTCCGCGGCGGCCTGCGCTCCGCCGTCCGGCGCACGGCGATCGGGGAGAGCGCGGCCCGCCGGGCGCTGAACAGCCCGACGACCCAGGCGAGCGCGGGGCAGCCGACCAGGCACACCGCCACGGTCGACCACTCGGGACGCCCGTCCGCCGGGTACCACCGCAGCCCCGGAAGGCCGATCCGCGCCGCGATCTCGTTGACGCCGAGATAGCCGACGAGCCCGAGCACCGCCCCGAGGCCCGCCGCCGCGACGGTCTCCCCGGCGTTGACCCGCACGGTGTCTTTGATGCTGAGACCTACCAACCGCAGCGCCGCCAGCCGCCGTGCGCGGGACTCCCCGGAGAGACGCGCGCAGACGGACAGGAAGATGCCGAGGGGGAGGAGCACGATGCACCCGAGGGTGAACCGGAGGATGTCCAGCGTCTCCGGGTCGATGACCTCGTCGTGGAGTCTTCCGCCGCCGAAGCGGGCGAGCGACTGCGGGTCGGTCAGCCTGTCGGGGGTGGTGCCGACGTAGGCGTAGAGCTCGTCCGGGCCGCCGAGACCTTCGGGTCCGATGGTGCCCGTCACTCGGCCGGGGACGAGCCCCGAGACGCCGGGACGCGCCGTGAGGACGTCGCGAAGCGCCGGCGAGACGACAGCCTCCCCGGGGCCGGGGAGCGAGGCGACGCCCGGGGGAGGCGGAACCGGGCCCGGTCCGGTGCGGGCGAGGAAGACCCGTCGGAGCGGCCTCGATCCATACGGGTCGAGGAACTTCTGGTAGACGACGGTCCCGTGCTCGGCGGGCACGGGCTGCCGCGCCGTGGTGCGGCTGTCGTGGGCCGAGAGGATCGTGGGGATGGTCAGGACCGCCGCGAGGCAGGCCACCCCCAGCCCGGAGCCGACGGCCATCAGCAGGAAGCGGAGGCGTCCCCGGCGCCCGCTGCCCCACAGCAGACGCAGTCCGAGCAGCAAGGGGTTCACACGGCCACCCGCTGGGCGAGCACGCCGTCCACCATCGTGTACTGGGAGTCGGCGCGGGCGGCGACGTCCGGGTCATGGGTGACGATGACCACCGCGGTGTCCTGGTCCCGCGCGAGGCGCAGGAACTCCTCCAGGACCGCCGAGGCGTTCGCACTGTCGAGTGCCCCCGTCGGTTCGTCCGCGAAGACCACGTCCGGCTGGTGCACCAACGCCCGTGCGACGGCGATCCGCTGACGCTGTCCGCCGGACAGTTTCGAGGCCCTGCGGCGGAGCAGGTCGCCCAGGCCCAGCCGACCCAGTACGCGTGCCGCCGCGGCGTGGGCCCGGTCCTTGGCGACGCCCGCCAGGCGCAGGGGCAGAGCGGCGTTCTCCTCGACGGTCAGCTCGTCGAGCAGTTCGCCGTACTGGAAGACGAACCCGATGCGTTCCCGGCGTAACGCGCTCAACTCGGTGTCGGGAAGGGACGACAGCTCGACGCCGTCGAACGTCACCGTCCCGCGCGCCGGCGGCAGCACACCGGCGAGGCAGTACAGCAGGGAGGACTTGCCGGAGCCGCTGCTCCCCATGATGGCGGCCACTTCGCCGCGCGCGAGTACGAAGTCGGCGTTGCTGACCGCCTGTTGCTCGCCGTAGAAGAAGTCCACGCCTTCGGCGCGGAGAATGACGTCCATGATGCCGGGCTCTCTGGAAAAAGGGGGAGCCGCTGAGCGCGGCTCCCCCGGTCGGGCTAGGTCAGCGGTGGAACTCTCGAAGCTTCGAGCAGTTGTCCGGCCGCAGTGAGCCGCGGTCCCGGCACGCCTGGATCCGTGCCTGACCGGTCTCGAGCATCGCGCCGTCGAAGAAGACGTGGTCGACATGGACCGTCTTCTTCTGGACGCCCTTGACCCGGGTCCAGCCGTAGGCCTCGACCCTCGCGCGGAGGTAGACGTTGTGGCCGTCGTCGGGGTCGGAGTCCTTCAGGTTCCCATCGACGTGGAACCCGCCGTGGTGCACGAACCTGGGCTCCCACTTGTAGGAGCCCTTGAAGAAGACGCCCGAAGAGCGCATCTTCAGCCCCTTCCACGAGTCCGCCACCGCCACCCCCGCCCCGCCGAAGAACAGCCCCGCCACGACCGCCGCCGTGAGCGACTTCCTCAACTTCCCCATGAGTTGCCCCTGATTGCTTAAAGAGCCGACTGGTCGTCACAGAACGTAGCGCCTCCGTCACGGGGCGGGCGCCGCAGGAACGTGCCTCCCTCAGATCACCGCTCGATCCGGTGAACGGAACGTCGAAAAAGCATCTCTTCGGCGACATCGCGGCGGCACGAAAGGCCAGGTCAGAAGGGTTCTCGTAAGGGATGGTGGGTCACAGTGGGCCCGTAGGAGTGATCACTGGTGCGCCTGCGTGAAGTGATCCGCACCGCCCCGAAGGATGCGCGCATGCGCATCGACCTCACCCCCCGTCACACCCCCCCCGCCGCACGGTCCGCCGTGCCCTCGTCCCCCTCGCCGCCGCCCTCGCCCTCCTCGGTACCGGCGTCGCCTCCGTCGCCCCCGTCGCCTCCGCGGCCGAGGCGTGCGGGTCCGTGATCACCGCGCCGCTGGAGCGGCCCGTCTCCGCCGACGATCCCTGTCCGAGCACCGACCCGGTGGTGCGCCGGATCCGGGTGATGCCGATGGACGAGAAGGTGGAGGCCCAGCGGACCCGGATGGGTACCACGGGCTCCTGGAGGACATGCGCAGCACCGAGGCCCGGATGCGCGAGGCCGGCGCGAGCGACGAGGAGATCGCCCGGGAGATGGTCGACATGTGGAACCAGGCCAAGGCGATCACCGCGCCGGGATGACCGAGGAGGAGGTCCGCGTCCTGGAGGCCCGGAACCAGGCGAAGTACGGCAACCCCCTCGGCCCCACCGCCGACCAGCTCTACGCCAAGTACGGCTCCTGGCCGAAGGTCATCGACGCCTCCATGCGCACCAGCTACGCGGTCGACCGCGAACTGAGCCCGGAGTACCGCCCCTGCCCCGTCTGATGTGATCCGACTCTCCCGGACCGGACCGGACCCGTCCGCCCGGACCGGGAGAGCCGGCGCAACGCCCGGAACGTGGGAGTGGGGGCCCCCCCCCCCCGGGGGCGCACGGCCTGCCCGAGGAGTGGTGCCC